>DATLCH010000219.1:0-4316 GCA_035526465.1 Candidatus Limnocylindrales bacterium
GGTCAGTCGACTCGCGTAACGGGCTGGGCAACTCAAATCCCGAGTTACATCATGCCGCCCATTCCACCCATGCCGCCCATTCCACCCATGCCGCCCATTCCACCACCGGGCATCGGAGGCATTGCTGACTTTTCCTCCGGCTTTTCCGCAACCATGGCTTCGGTGGTTAGTAACATACTGGCGACCGACGCGGCATTCTGCAACGCCGTACGGACGACCTTCGCCGAATCAATGACACCGGCCTTGAGCAGGTCTTCGTACTCTTCCGATGCGGCGTTGAAGCCGAATGCGCCTTTGCCTTCTTTGACTTTTTGTAACGCAATCGAACCTTCAACACCGGCATTGATGGCAATGCGGCGGAGCGGTTCTTCACAGACGCGTTTGATGATGTTGACGCCCCACTTCTCTTCTTCTGAGACGCGCAGCTTGTCGAGCGCGGCTGAAGAGCGTAGCAGTGCAACTCCGCCGCCAGGCACGATGCCTTCTTCCACCGCAGCGCGGGTCGCGTGCAAGGCGTCTTCCACGCGGGCCTTTTTTTCTTTCATCTCGATTTCGGTAGCTGCGCCGACGTTGATCACGGCCACGCCGCCGATCAACTTAGCTAGGCGCTCTTGGAGCTTTTCGCGGTCATAATCGGATGTGGTCTCGTCGATCTGAGCACGAATCTGCTTGATCCGGCCTTCCAGATCGGCCTTTTTGCCGGCGCCATCGACGATGGTCGTATTATCTTTGTCGACGACGAGCCGTTTAGCGCGGCCCAAATCGGTCAAGGCGATGTTGTCGATTTTTATGCCGAGCTCTTCGGCGATCAGTTTGCCGCCGGTTAGAATGGCAATATCTTCGAGCATCGCTTTGCGGCGGTCGCCGAATCCCGGGGCCTTAACCGCGACGCAACGCAACGTACCACGGATCTTGTTGACGACCAAAGTCGCCAGGGCTTCGCCTTCAATGTCTTCGGCGATGATGATAAAAGGCTTGCCGGATTTCGCGATTTGCTCAAGGATTGGCAGAATATCTTTCATGGTGCTGATCTTCTTTTCGTGGATCAGCAAGTATGCATCCTCGAGCACGCATTCCATTCTTTCCGGATCGGTAACGAAGTACGGGGAGAGGTAGCCACGGTCGAACTGCATGCCCTCGACGACGTTGAGGGTTGTTTCTAAGCCTTTTGCCTCTTCGACGGTGATGACACCTTCCTTGCCCACCTTGTTCATTGCTTCGGAGATGACCGCACCGATGGTGGGATCGTTATTGGCGGCGATAGTGCCGACCTGGGCGATCTCTTTGGGGTCCTTGGTGGGCTTTGACAGAATCTTGAGTTCGCCAATTATCGCCGAGACTGCCTTGTCGATACCACGCTTGAGGGTCATGGGATCGTGGCCAGCGGCTACCAATTTGACGCCTTCGGCAAAAATTTGTCGGGCCAGTACGGTCGCGGTCGTGGTGCCGTCACCGGCGACGTCCGAAGTCTTGCTGGCGACCTCTTTAACCATCTGCGCGCCCATGTTTTCAAACTTATCTTCGAGCTCGACTTCCTTGGCGACGGTCACGCCGTCTTTGGTGACATTGGGAGCACCGAAGGATTTATCCAATACGACATTGCGACCCTTGGGACCAAGGGTCACGGTAACTGCGTCGGCGAGAATGTTCACGCCTCTCAGGATCGCGTCACGCGCGTCGCGATTAAATTTGACTATTTTAGCTGCCATCGTTTCCTCCTCAGATTATCTGCTTAATTTACTTTTCGATAACGCCGAGGATGTCGTCCTCGCGCATGATCAGATGCTCTTCGCCGTCAACATTGATTTCCGTGCCGGAGTATTTTCCGAATAGGATGCGGTCATTCACTTTGACATCGAGAGGGGTAATCTTACCGTCGTCGTTTACTTTACCTTTTCCGACGGCGAGCACTTTCCCTTCCTGCGGCTTCTCTTTCGCCGTATCGGGGATGATGATTCCACCCTTACTTTTCTCCTCCTCCTCGATCCGTTTTACAATGACCCGGTCCTGCAAAGGCCTAATTTTCACTTCTCGCCTCCTTTCAAGTGTTTGAATTTAACTGCCTGTTTATTAAGTAGTTTGCTGCTAATCGGAGCGGCCGACCGCGAAGCCGGCGACAAACTAGAGCGGGGTGAATCTAAGCATCAATCGGGCGCTGTCAAGGTTTTTGTGGCAAATTTCTTAAAGAAATCGTGCAGTCGGCGACATCTCCCTAACGGCGACGCTTGCGAAATTCTTCTTCGTAGTATTTGCGGTAAATGACATCCCATTCCCGGCTACCGGGCGGTATGTGGCGGGATAGCGTAGCGATTTTTTGACGTACCGCCTCGTCGATCTGGTCTTCAAAACGAAAGAATTCCTGCAAGACTTGTTTAGTTTCGACCAAGGAACGGCCGTCGGCAGGGAACTCCGCGAGCTTTGACTTCGTGAGACTATCAAGCACCAAATGAGCTAAGTGGGAAATCCGGCTCTCCGAGACCCGGCTCATAGAATGAAGCCTTTCTTCGCGGCCAGTTTCTGCTTGGCAAGTAGAAACATCTTGAATGGATCCATATCTCTGCTGACCTGGGCGAAACTGGCGAGCATCTTGCGCGCCTCTTCCTCGATGACCTCCTCCTCGGCAAAGTTACGGGTGATCGTTTCTACAACTTTCGCTTTGAGTTCGGCGTCGGTGGCTTTGCTGATTATCAGATCCTTTTTCCGATATGCGGCGACGATCTGTGTTGCTAGTCGATCGAGCTGTTCGGGCTTTATTTTCATGGTCTGTGAATAAGTCTGTGGATAAATCGTTAGCCATCTGTGGGCTAAGATTTTCTTCACATCGCGCTTTAAGGTTTAGCGAGCTTGCGATTTGAAGTCAAATTAGATTGGCAATGCTTTCATCGGTGTGAGAATTACATAAATTCTTGTACATCAGGGTGTTTTTTGAGAAGATCGCCAATCAATGGCAATTAGATTAGCTCGCCGCGAGATTATCCACAGGTGCAAATTCATTTCGCGATGATTACCAGCTTTTGGCTTGTGGAAAACTGCTATGGCTGTGCATAAACCATCGCGGCTCGTAGCCGGGGCGCGCATCGGCGTCATTGCGCCGGCCGGTTGCGTTGACCGTGAATCGCTTTTGGCTGGGGTTGCCGCGATCGAGACTCAAGGCTACGCCGTGGAACTCGCCCAGGGAGTTTTTGATAGCAAAGGATACCTTGCCGGCGAGGCCGCCGGCCGGGCCCGTGATTTGGCGAGTTTTTTCCAGCGTGGCGACATTGCGGCGATTTTCTGCGCTCGCGGCGGCTTCGGATCGATTCAGACTCTCGATTTCTTGAGCGATGACATAAAAAAACATCCGAAAATATTTGTCGGCTACAGCGATATCACTATACTGCTCGATTGGTTGGGCACCCGCTGTGGCATGGTGACGTTCCATGGTCCCATGGTCGCGATGGACTTTGCGCGCCGGCTATCGAATCGCAGCAGCGAACATTTTTGGGGTATGTTGAGCGGGCGTAATCGGACTTGGAAGCTGCCGTTGGGCGAAATTATTCGCGGCGGCTGTGTCGAGGCTGAAATGACCGGCGGCTGTTTATCGATGCTGGTCACCACCCTAGGAACGCCCTACGAGATCGATACCCGAGGTCGTATTCTCTTTCTAGAGGACATTGGCGAAAGGCCTTATCGCGTCGAACGGATGCTGACCCAACTTAAGATGGCGGGTAAGCTTGACCATCTGGCGGGTGTAGTGTTTGGTGATTTCACGAATTGCCACGGTGACGGACCGCGCGATGTGGCGTCGGTGCTCGGGGATCTATTTGCTAAAGCACCTTATCCGGTGGTGATGGGGCTACCAGCGGGTCATGGCGAGGAGAACTTGGCGTTGCCATTTGGCGTCAAAATGCGTTTGGACGGCCAAGGCGCGACATTAGAAATGTTGGAACCGCCAGTCTTGTAGGTTACTTCGCGGCTGACTATGCAGCGCAACTCGGCGTTGCGTGATACCCACAAGTTAGTATTCCATGGGCATGAATTTTCAAACAGTCGAGAACGCTTTTAACGAAGCGGTCGCTCAAGGGGTTTTTCCGGGTGCGGTGGTGCTGGTGTGCAAGGACGAGCAGATCGTTTTCGAGAAAGCGTTCGGCTATCGTTCCTTGTTGCCGCAAAAAAGTCCTATGCAGATCGATACTATCTTTGATCTCGCATCGCTGACAAAACCCATGGCTACCACGGTAGGGATAATGTTGCTCGTGCGCGAAAAGAAGTTGCGCACGGACGATAAGCTCACCCGTATCGTTCCCATGTTCGGCGTTTTCGGCAAAAGCGCGACC
>DATLCH010000234.1:0-5188 GCA_035526465.1 Candidatus Limnocylindrales bacterium
CTTCGGCTGACCTTTGAAATCACCGAACTCGATCTCCGGGGAATGAAGTTCGCCGAGTTTGGTTTCGAAGTTGTAATCACCCAGCAGTGCCGCATCGTAGCCGATGTCTGTCTGCCACTGATGGAAATAGTCGATCCAGTCATCGAAAGTTGAGATTTTGATCATGGGAGGTCCCTTTCAATTTAGCCGTAAGTTCGAACGATCGTTCGAATTGTTTATAGCGGTTTGCCGGGGCTAAATCAATGCCCCTTAAACTTGAATGGGCTGAAGCCGCGAGCAGGGGGTCTTCGGCCTAGCGATACATTTCTAGCAGTTCGACCATTTCCAATTCGCGAATTTGTTCAAAAAGATAGCGTTTGATCTCACCGACGGTATCCATCGCGAGAACCATCTGTGCCGTCGTTTTGGCCGCCTGATAACTGATTGAGCGAATGGCTTTTTTAATCACCGGCAGATACAGAGCCCCCATGCTGAATTCTTCCAAGCCCATGCCCAAAAGTACCAGCGCGCACAACGGATCGCCGGCCATCTCGCCGCACATGCTCACGCGTTTGCCCACTTTCTTCCCGGCATCGATGGTGGCTTTTAATGCCATGAGAACGGCCGGATGGAGCGGTTCGTATAGATTAGCGACTTTGCGGTTACTGCGGTCGACGGCGAGGAGATACTGAATCAAGTCATTGGTGCCGATACTCAGGAAATCCACTTCGCGCAGAAACCGTTCCGCAAGTTGCACCGCCGACGGCACCTCGACCATAATGCCGAGCTCCATCTGCCGATCGTAGGGCGTGCCTTCGCGTTCTAGTTCGGCCCTGGCCTCAGCGAGTAGATCTTTGACTTTCTGAATCTCTTCGAGGCTCGAAATCATGGGCACGAGCATGCGCACCATGCCAAGATCGCCGACGCGCAAAATGGCGCGCAATTGTGTCTTGAAAATCTCTTCAACTTCGAGCGAGATACGGATCGAACGCCAGCCCAAGAACGGATTGGGCTCGCTAGCGACGCTGCGCATGTAGGTCGGATACTTATCGGCGCCTATGTCGAGGGTGCGAATGGTGACCGGCTTATTCATCATTCCCTCGACGACGCGCTTATAAAGCGCGTATTGCTCTTCTTCGCTGGGGAAATCGCGGTGTGATAAAAACGGAATCTCGGTCCGGTACAGGCCAATTCCCTGGGCGCCGTGGAGGTGCGCAAAGGCGACGTCGCTTAGCAGGCCGACGTTGGCGCAGATCGACACTCGGTGCCCATCGGTTGTTTGCGCCGGGAGATCTTTCAATCCGCCGAGCTCACGATTGAGATCGGCATAGTCTTTTTCCAACCGATCATACTCGCGAATCACTTCGGCAGACGGATTGACATGGACGCCGCCGGAGTTGCCGTCGACGATTAGCAGATCGCCATGGCGGACCCTTTCGGTCAAATCCTCAACCGCGACAATGCTGGGAATTTCGAACGACTTGGCCAATATCGACGCATGGGAGGTAACGCCGCCGGTTGCTAAAACGATACCTTTGAACTTATCGCCTTCGAGCATACTCAAATCGGCGGGAGAGAGATCCTGCGCCACCAGAATCGCATCGTCAGGGATATCGTACTGTTGACCCTCTCCGCCGGATAGGGTTTCCAATAGCCGCTGTGCGGCATCTTTAACGTCGGCCGTTCGTTCGCGCAGGTAGCTGTTGTCGAGCTTGGCGATGGAATCCATGTAGCGTTCGAAGACCACGCGGACGGCGTATTCCGCGACATAGTGGCCTTTGCGAATCTGCTGTTCGACCTGGTGAATGATCTGCGGGTCTTCGAAAATTAGCCGATAGACGTCGAAAATCGCACCTTCTTCGGCCGAAATCAGATTGCTCATGCGCCGCTTAACGACGTTGATCTGATCGATGCCGCGCTCCACTGCTCCGCGAAAGCGCTCGATCTCGTGCCGCGGATTACGCGACTTTTTTTTTCTGATCGCGTTAAGTTCCATGCGTGGCTCAAGGACAAACGCTTGGCCGCGGCCGAAGCCAGGAGATGCCGCTAACCCAGTCAAGCGACCGCGCCATTTCTGCTTGGCTTTTGAGGTTTTTTCCGGCGGCACGTTTTCATAGGAGCGCAGCTTGCGCATCGCCTCGTTCATGCGCTTCTGATATTCCTTACGCTCCTCTTCCTTGGAACGCAGGTTGTCGGCGAGCCGAGCCTGGACGATTATACTGGCCGCCTGTCCGGAAATGGTTGTCAGAAGACGAATTTCATCCCGAGAAAATTCGCGACGCCGAGATGTCTGCACAACCAAGACGCCGAGCGGCGCCTTCTTTTCGAACAGCGGTACGCCAAGAAACGAGTGGAAATGCTCTTCGTGGGTTTCCGGGAAATACTTGTAACGTTTGTGCGCCAGGGCGTCGACGACCATTACTGGCTTCATTTGCTCGATGACTAGACCGGTCAGTCCCTCGCCGGTGCCCATGGATACTCTGCCCACCGCCTCGGGATCGAGGCCCGTGGTTGCGCACAGGGTTAGACGGTTCTTTTTGGCGTCGAAAATGTATAGCGAGCACACTTCGGTCTGCATGCGTTCGGCGACGGTGGACACCAGCCGATCCAAAGTCTCTTGCAGATCGTGCGAATGAGTAATCAGCGTGCTGATGTCCGCGAGTATCCCCAGGTGAGGGTGCGTGGTGCGGGCAATCTTGGTATTTTTTGCCATGGCAGCTGATTGATGATGAAGTTCGAGTTCTCTATAAAACACAAATTTCGCGAATTGGCCAGGTAGCCAAGCGGTCACAGCTCGGTAGTTCGCCGTGGATTAAGCGCAACTGCATTATCCTATCGATGTGATATATTGTTGTTATGAGCCAGATCGCTGGTTTGCGAGGCATGCGTCATATCGCGCTAAAGGTGCGCGACATCGCGCGCGCGAAAGCGTTTTACCAGGACGTACTCGGCATGAAGGTGGTCTGGGAGCCGGATGATAAGAATGTTTATCTATCATCGGGCTGTGACAACCTGGCGCTCCATGAAGCCGCCGAAATTTCACCGATGTCGGCTCGTCAAGGGCAGCTCGATCATCTCGGATTCATCGTCGATAGCATCGAGCGGGTGCGTGAGTTGGAGCAGGAATTTCTCGGTCAAAGCATTCCCATCGTCCATCCTTTCAAGATTCATCGCGACGGCAGCGCGTCATTTTATTGCGCTGATCCCGATGGCATCATCATTCAAATGCTGTACGAGCCGCAATTGAGCGTACAAACCATCACGTAGCTCGGCCATCGGCCTTAGCTACGTTTGCCTGATGAAAGCTTTCCTGCCGCACTATGCGTCGCGAGGTTTGCTGCAGCGATTAGGTAAACTCCAGGCCGACAAAGGCATGGCGTGTACCGACGCACATGGATCATGCAGACGGACCGCATGTTTAAGCCAAGCCAGGATCGAAGCCTTGCGGCAGCAGCCACTCGATGATTCCATTCATTCACGGAGCAGCATCCCGACAGCAGAGGGCATCTGAAGGTCGCATGGCTCTCGTCTGGACAGTAGCAGCGCATTTAGTTACTCCCGCCTGCGATTCCGTACTACCATAACGGCCTTGACCGCTCGTAAAGACATCGACTAAGGTTCACTGCAAATGCTGGCTGGTAGTGGCGGGCGTGAACTGCACTAATTTGCCAACTCGGAAAGGAAAGCACGATGTACGATCTTTTGATCAAAGGCGGACGGCTTTACGACGGTTCGGGGCTGCCGAGCTATCACGGTGATGTTGCCATCGCCGACGGGAAGATTGTCGATACCGGGCGAGTCAGCGGCAGTGCCAAACGCACGTTGAGCGTCGACGGTCTGGCCGTGGCTCCGGGATTCATCGATCCGCACACGCATCTGGATGCGCAGCTTTTCTGGGACCCAATGGGAACATCGTCCTGTTTTCACGGGGTGACTTCGGTGGTAGTTGGCAACTGCGGTTTGAGCCTGGCGCCGGCTAAACCCGAGGACCGCGAGGCGGTGATAAAAAGTTTTGTCCGCGTCGAAGCGATCAGCCGCCGCGTGCTTGAGGAAGGCATCCAGTGGCGCTGGAGGTCGACGGCGGAATACTTGGATGTCCTGGGCGCGCACCTGGGTATCAATGTTGCCGCATTGGTTGGACATATCGCTGTGCGCCATTACGTCATGGCCGAAGAGGCAGTGGAGCGGGGAGCGACGCCGGATGAAATCGCAAAAATGAAACAGCTCGTGCGCCAAGGCATGGAAGCCGGCGCCGTCGGATTTTCCACCAATCAGAACCCGCGTCACGTTCGCGAAGACAAGAAGCCGGTCGCCAGCCGTCTTTCCACCGATGAAGAATTAGGGTCTTTGCTCGACGTCCTGGGCGAAATGAACGCGGGTGTCGTGCAGTTGAGCGGCGGCGGTACCGACGCGCGCGGACGCATTGATTACGCCACTGGATTGGCTCGGCGTACCGGCCGGCCGGTGCTCTGGCAAAGTATCAGTCATAGCTGGACGCGGCCCGATCATTGGCGCGGCATGCTGGACTCGACGGCAAAAGTTTTCCACGAAGAGGGTTTGCCGATCTACGCCATGACCCAGGCCAAACCGTTCGAGATGCGCTACAGCTTGCTCGACGCCCAATGCTTCGATGAGTTTCCTACCTGGAAGACGGCGATGTTCAGCCCGGTGGAAACGCGCAAG
This sequence comes from Candidatus Limnocylindrales bacterium, assembly GCA_035526465.1. Taxonomy (GTDB): domain Bacteria; phylum Desulfobacterota; class Binatia; order UBA9968; family UBA9968; genus DP-20. The sequence continues at coordinate 4,663 of DATLCH010000234.1, forward strand.
CAGATGTTCGCCGACAGCGACTGTCGCAAGAAGCTGCGGGCCGAAGCGATCGACGACAAATCGGCGTCGGTGTTTCCGCGGCGCTGGGATGTGGTCAATATCGATAAGGTGAAACTCGCGAAAAATAAATCCTTTGAACGGCAGTCCGTTGAAGAAGTTGCCAGGCGCCAAGGCAAAGACGGTCTGGATTGTTTTCTCGATCTGTCGCTGGAGGAAAATCTCGAAACCCGTTTCTCGCATATCACCACCCAGGGCGATCCCAAGGCAGTGTGCGAGATTCTCAAACATCCGGCGGTGGTGATCGGCCAGTCCGATGCCGGCGCTCACATGGGCTATGATGCCAGGTTCGGTTACTGTACGGCATTCTTGGGCCGCTGGGTGCGCGATTACGGCATCATGACGTTGGAAGAAGCGGTTTCGAAGTTGACCTTCCGTGTTGCCTCGCTGTTTGGGCTTAGCGATCGCGGTTTAGTCCGGCCCGGCTTTGCCGCTGATCTGGCGATCTTCGATCCGGCAACCATCAACA
>DATLCH010000247.1:0-4052 GCA_035526465.1 Candidatus Limnocylindrales bacterium
GACGCTCGAGTAATGCAAATGCTCCTGTAGGTAGATGGGCAAAAAAGTCAGTATGATCAGGCGCGACATGGAAAGTAAGCCGGTGGCAACCGACAGTCCTAAAAAGGCCGGATTCTTGATGATGGTAGCGACACCGCGAAATTGCGCGGCGATGCGCTGGCGCGGGGCGGCGCTATCCCTGAACACTCCTGCCAGAGCGCGCCAGAGCAGAAAAGCAAATAAGACTCCAGGAAACAGTTGCAGCTGCGTGGCGGCTTGCCACGACAGATTGGCCAGCAGAATGCCGACTAGGAGCGGCGTGATCGTATCGCTGATCGTCGCACCGGTGCCGTGAATCGAAAGTGCCGTCGCGCGACGTTCCGGAAATTGATTGGATAGCGATGCCGCGGCAGTCGGATGCCACAGGGCGGTGCCGAATCCGATCATCGCCGAGCCGAGCAACGCCCAGCTAAAAGCCGGCAATGCCAAAAGAAAATAGGCAGCGCCCATGGCAATCAGCGAGAGCGCGAGAATCGTCGCCCGGTGGCGCACCATCGCGTCGGCAACCATGCCCAAGGGCAACTGCCCGAGACCGACCACCACCTGCTGCGCCGACGTCAAGGCGCCGACTTCGACGTTGGACAGATTCAGTCCCGATTTGATCGACGGCAACAGCACTGGAAAAAACTGCTGAAACCAATGAATGACAAAATGACCGACGGTGAGAACGCCGAGGAGCCAGATGCGTTCCTTGCCGAGCGCGCCGATGGATTTAAAAAAATCTTGTGCGGTATTCATTTCTACTAACAAGCCGATAGCGCGATCGAGCCGTTACGGAGCGAAAAGGAAAGCCGGTCCGCATGAATCTTCCATCAATAGCGTAGACGACGACGGGTTGGAAGGATTTTACCTAAGCGACTGCGCCTAGTTTCTTTTCCGTGCGAGCATCAGGCGCGCACGCATTGCACACCGCAACGGATGCAGCTATGGACTGATAGATCTCGCATTCGCGCTAAGGAGCTCTGCAACATGAAGCTCAGTATATTCGCATACCTCGCTTTCGTGATCTTCCTGGCGATTTACCATGATTCTCCGGCGCAAATCGCCGCCTCGCCGACCAAGGTGGTGATGACCATCGGCGCGATCAGCGAACGAGAGGGCGTCGTTTATGTTGCCCAGGATCAAGGCTTCTTTCGCAAGCATGGGCTCGATCTTACTCTCGTGCAGGTGCGCAACGGCGCGGTCGGCATCGCGGCGTTGAGCTCGGGAGAATCGCAGGTTCACTGGGGCTCGGTTTCGGCCGCCAACCTCGGCGCCATCGCCGAAGGAACCGACCTGGTTTTTCTCGCCGGCTTTATCAATAAGCTGACCGGCGCGTTTGTCGTCAATCCCAAGATCAAAAGTCCGGCGGAGTTGAAGGGTAGGAATATCGGCGTCAATGGTTTAAGCGGCGGCGCATGGATCTTCGCCATGCTGACGTTGGATTACTGGGGGTTGGTGCCCGAGCGCGACAACATCCAATTCCGCGCGCTCGGCGATCAAGGGGTGATCGCGCAAGGACTTGCTGCAGGCGCCGTCGATGCGGCCTTCCTGGGTTACACCTTCGGCAAAGCACTGGAGAGCAAAGGCTTTCGCATTCTAGCCGATGTCGAGAGACTACCGATCCCGTACCAAGGTTCAGGAATTATGGCGCGGCGCAGTTTCGCGCTGTCCTCGCCGGCGATTGTTGAAAATGTACTCAGAGGTCTGCTCGACAGCCTTGCCTTTATTCGCGATCCAGCGAACAAAGCCGCGGTGTTGAAAAGCCTCGCCAAAGGACTGCGCCTCAAGCGTGTCGAAGAAGCGGAGGAAGGCTATCAAATCATGGTCGGCGGACTCTATGAGAAAAAGATTTATCCCAGCGTCGACGGTATCCGCAACGTCATTCGCTTGCTCGGCAAAACCAACGAAAAGATTCGTCGCTTGAAAGCAGAGGACCTCGTCAACGATAGTTCGGTGAAGAAGCTCGAAAAAGAAGGCCGGTTTTAGCGCGCTGGCAATCTGCTGTGGTCCGGAAGTCATCAATGCTCGACGCTGGCCGCCGGCCACTATAATTATTTGGTTCGCGTAATCGAGTGGTGAAATTTGCTAAGAAACGCTTTTCTTATGAGTTAAGGCCTTAGAAAAAGGGAGGCACCGTCCATCGGAGGTAATTGGCCTTCATTCATCCACTCGGTTACGCGAAGAGCCATTATTTTTTAGGCTTCGCGGTTTCCTTTACAGCCGGTGAACTTCCGCCGCCTTCAGATATGTCACTGGGAGGTACCTTCGCCTCGATTTTTACCGGGGCCACGCCGTTTTTATCCATATCTAATTCTTTGGCTGCGCCCTGAGAAACATCAATATCCCGTCCTTTCACATAAGGACCGCGGTCGTTAATGCGCACGTCTACGGATTTGCCGTTTTCCAAATTAGTCACTGTGGCTTTGGTCCCCAGAGGTAATGTCGGGTGCGCTGCCGTAAGATCGTTTTTGTCGAATTTCTCTCCATTGGCGGTCTTTTTTCCTTCGAAGCCCCGCCCGTAGCTCGACGCTTCGCCAGTCTGTTCAATTACCGGCTCTCCCGTTGTCGATGTCTTTACTGTCACCTTGTCTTTGACCAGATCCTGTTTGCCCTCGGCCTTTTCGGTGGCGTGCGCCTTTTGCCGCACGGTTTCGGCAACTTTTGCAGCGTTTTGCGCGATCTCAAACGGCTCCATCGCCTGAATCTCCTTGTCTCGATCGCACGCCGGGAGAGCAAAGAGCGAAAAAATGAGCCAGATTACCAGTCGAAGCGGTACTTCATTCATACTGACCTCCACGAAGCTGGGTACTTGATGAACCAAGGAATATGCCAACAAAATTATCTGCAAAACTCACGTAGCTAACGCTCATGTCTCAACAGTGAGACATCGGGAATGATGCAGGCGTCACCTTCGGGACTCACCGAGGCAAAACAAAAACACCGCTGAGGTGCCGGGTCGGCAAGAATTTGTCTCTATTTCTTTCACCAAAGTTATTTCACCAAGATTTAACCGCTAATAAAGTTTTAATGCGCCCTGGTCATACTTACTTTCCGCAAGCGAACTGGCCTGCACGGTAGCGTGCAGCTCTCAACAATTAAATTTTTTATATTGACTGACGATTTTGTCATGCTTGAATAAACCAAGTGACGCTTGTTGGCTGCGCAAAGGTTGTTTCGACGTAAACTCAAGGGAGGCTTCAATGGAAGAGCATATTTATAAACAGGTCGAACTCACAGGCTCCTCGCACGCTTCCATGGAAGCGGCGGTTCAAAACGCCATCACCAAGGCCGGCAAGACGCTTCATAACATTCACTGGTTTCAGGTGATCGATACACGCGGTTATATCGCCGACAACAAGGTCGACTACTGGCAGGTAACGATCAAACTGGGCTTTCGCCTGGACGACTAAACTTTTCTGTCGCGGTGCGCTGCGATGGTTGGGTGTCCTAGGTTTCATTAGTTGGCGCTAGCGGTGTCGACAACCGAGCGTGCGAGCGCTGCGCGTCGATGAGTTTTATTAGTCCGCATGTGGTCCAGGGAAGTCGCCTACCACATCAGACGCTGACATTATAAATCCCTAAATCAGAGCAATCTCGCCGTAGAACGCTCCTTTCAAATGATTTTTGGCGCCGGCGCGAATAGCAATCGCGCATGATGCCCCCCTCCACCGCCGGTGAAAGTTGCCAGTAATGCCCCCGAGCCCCTTCCGTTTTCGTCGAGAGTCTTGCCAACTGGCTGCTCGTAAAAACTAGAACGACGGCAGGATCCCAGGCAATTGCCATGGGATAATGACCTGATTCCATCGATGCTTTACAACCCGAAAACCTCAGCGTACATTTTTTCTCGATGTCGCTTGCAAAAATGCTTAAGCATTCGCGCGGCGGCGGTTTCACAACATTCCACAATCAACCATTTTATCTCTGCTGCATTCGTCAGCACAATTCTCAAGCGAACCTATGAACGATATCTTTATCAGTTATGACAGTGCGGACCGGGCGACAGCGCAGAAGTATGCCGACGCGTTAGAATC
>DATLCH010000257.1:0-3648 GCA_035526465.1 Candidatus Limnocylindrales bacterium
GTTCGGCGAGGCAAGGGCGTTCCTGGTGTCTTTCTAGCCTTTACTTCTCGTAGAGCCGTAACGAAACCGCTCGCCTCTATTTCCCTGGCTTCGTTTTTACTGACGGGACAACTCGTCAGACATCGATTCCCAGTTCTGAGATGATTTCGACATGGGCGCCATAATAACAAGTCGTTAACCGCACGATACCTCGCAGTCCCGCGCGTTTACGCAGGAGTTCGTGCTGTGATGAACGTCGTCTTATGTGGAATAGCATTTGCGTTTTATTTCGACCAATCGATTGAAGTGGACCGGTTTACTCAATTGCGTGGCGGTTTGGCATACGAGTGAGATGAATAAACATTAATACACGGAGGTGTACTCATGCGGCGATTAGGCGGTTTGTTTTCAAGCACGTTATTGGTGGGATTACTGCTCGGGACCGGTACTGCGAGCGCATTACCCGGCGACGGCGCGAGCGAAGTCCAAGTATCGGCGGGTTTTAACCAAACGCAAGGTTCAGACACGGGAAGTTTGAACGTTGACCTCAGCTATGGCTATTACTTAACGCCCGGCTGGCAACTCGGATTTCGCCAGGCCATCAACTCTACGTTCGTCGACAATGGCCGCGATTTTTGGCTGGCGACCACTACTCCCTTCCTCAATTATAACTTCCGGCTCACCAACATCATCGTTCCTTACCTCGGCGCATTCATCGGTGCAGCCTGGAATGATCGAGACATCACCGGAACCGCTGGACCGCAAGTCGGCATCAAATTTTTCGTTCATGATAACACCTTTTTGAACCTCGGCTACCGCTACGACATCTTTTTCTCGCGGATCGACACCATCGACAATAATTCCAGCCGGGGAAATCATGTGGCGAACCTCGGTGTCGGCTTCACCTGGGGCGGCGCTCCGAGCAAACCGTAAGCTCTGAGCAAAATTCAACGACGGCGGCGATCGAAATGGACTTCGATCGCCGCCGTTCCGGAATGCGGCTGGAGAAATGACCGACTCTAAACGGCGCCGCCCGGTGCGTTATGCCGTGATCGGATTGGGACATATCGCCCAAGTCGCCGTGCTCCCTGCGTTCGCGCATGCGCGAACAAATTCCCAACTGGCAGCTTTGGTCTCCGATGATCCGCAGAAGCTAAAAATTCTCGGTCGGCGCTATCACGTCGATCAACTTTTTTCTTACAAGGAATACGGTGATTGCTTGCGCAGCGGCGTCGTCGATGCCGTCTATATTGCTTTGCCCAATCATCTCCATGCCGAATACACCATTGCAGCGGCACGGACGGGCATTCACGTTTTGTGCGAGAAGCCCATGGCTGTAACGGAAAAAGATTGCCGGGCCATGATTCAGGCCGCGGAACGTGGCGGAATTAAACTGATGATCGCTTACCGGCTTCATTTTGAGGCCGCGAATATGACGGCCGTGCGAATTGTCCGCTCGGGAAAACTCGGTGATCCGCGTTACTTCGCGTCGTCGTTTTCTATGCAGGTACGTCCAGACAATATTCGCACCGACAGAGAAAAAGGCGGCGGTACGCTCTACGATATCGGCATCTATTGTATCAATGCTGCACGCTATCTCTTCGGCGCGGAACCGACTGAGGTTTTTGCATTCAGCAGCGCCCGCAAAGATGACGATCGGTTCAAAGAAATCGACGAAACGACCGGTGCCTTGCTGCGTTTTCGCGACGGTCGATTGGCGGAGTTTACCTCAAGTTTCGGGGCCGCGGATGTCAGCAGTTATCGTATGGTCGGTACCAAGGGTGATGTGCGCCTCGACCAGGCTTACGAATACGTTTACCCCATCGACGTCTATGTGACGATCAAGGGCAAAACCCGCAAACAAAGCTTTCGCAAGCGTGATCAGTTTGCACCTGAGTTGGAATATTTCTCGGACTGTATACTAAACGACCGCACGCCAGAACCGTCGGGAATGGAAGGACTCGCAGATGTGCGCGTCATCGAAGCACTCTATCGTTCGGCACAACGTGGGAGACCAGTAAAGATTGAAGCGGTGCGGCGAACTCAAAGACCGTCGATGAAGCAAACCAGACAGCGGCCGCCCGTCGACAAGCCCGAACTTGTGCACGCAAAAAGTGCGGCGCAGTAACGCTTGTTTTTATGATGGCCGGTAGCCGACATACAGCCGCTAATGCCGCAATGGCTTAGGCGACGCGAGGCGGTGCGGCCGGGGCATACATCGGCCGTAAACAGTGATCCGTTAGAAGAGGGATAGCGACAAAACTTCCCGTCGCCTAAATACGAGAGCTTTCCCGAGATCCGGAGGAATGTGCCAGTGGAGCGAACTATTTACCGTCGTCGATGCTGACGACGATAATAGCGTTGGCGATCAACCAACCGTCGTCGCCCTTTTCATTTAAAACCTGCAAACCGCCTTGGACCACATTGACGTGGCCGCCGCCATGCGGCAGTGACTCCAAGACGGCCCGCTTATCGACCGCCTCGGGCTTGGGCACACCTATGGTTACTTCCACGTGCATGTCGTCGGCGGTCTTGCCCACCAATCGCGGGAATCCCAAACTGCTGTGATGAATCGCATCGAAAACCGCGCGCTTGGCGGCGTTGGTGTAGTCCAACCCGTGCACATCCACACCCATTCCCATTTCAGTAACGCATCGTACCAAGGCCATAGCTGTTCCTCCATCGTGAGCTGGCGTCGAACCGATTCTTTACCGGCGCTCATTAGACAACGGGAGGAATCCTCCGTCAAGCAGTCTGCCTGATTTGACAACTATTCTCGTCGTCAATCGCTCCGCGTGTCTCGCTGCTTCGCTGTGCTTCACCAACCGCAGCGTGGCCACGACTCGGGCAAGCCTAATCGAACTTCTTCCCGCCCAGATAAATCGTCTGCATCGAACGCATGTTGGTGATATTTTCCAGGGGATTTTTTTCCAGCACTAATAAATCGGCGGCCTTCCCCTTGGCTAGGGTGCCAAAATCCTTGACGATCCCGAGGGCCTCTGAAGCGCCTTGGGAAAACGACTGGATCACCTGCATCGGCGTCAGCCCCGATTGCACCATCAGCTCCATCTCGCGGTGCTCGGCATAGCCCTGCACGAAAAAGCGGTCGGCGGCCCCGCCACTGTCGGTTCCCAACGCAATGCGCACTCCGGCATCGGAAAGTTTTTTAAGATTGACTTTGTTCATTTCGAAACCCGCCTTGAACAAAGCGCGTTGGGGGTTCTTCGCCTGCTCATCACGGATCTTGGTTTTTAGCAGCGCCAGCCGCTCCGGCGGCACGAATCTCTGGAAGAACGGTTCGTCGATCCAGGCCGGCGCGTCACCGTAGGCGAATAGGAACTCGTCGCGTATCAATGTCGGAATGACGCTGACGTTGCGTTGCTTGAGCAGCGCAATCACGTCGCCGTCAATCTCGCGATCGCGGACGTTGTGGGCCAGTACGTTTAAGCCGCGCTCGACGAGCATCCTGGCGTCGATCAGCTCATAGGCGTGTCCGAATGTGAGCTTGTTATGCTTGCGCGCCTGCTCGAGAACGGCCGCGCAGAATTCCGCAGTGAGCTTGGCGCGCGTGCCAAAGCCGCTGTCTACCCATATTTTTATGTAGTCGGCGCCCGCCGCAACCGTCTCATCGACCTTGGCGCGCGCTTGTTGCGGCGTCGCCACGTCGGG
>DATLCH010000265.1:0-3142 GCA_035526465.1 Candidatus Limnocylindrales bacterium
GGATTCCAGTATGTCGGCCCGATCGATGGACATGATATCGCCGCCATGGTCGCCACGTTGGAGAATATCAAGAAAGTCGAAGGGCCGACGTTGGTGCACGTCCTGACCAAGAAGGGCAAGGGTTTTGCGCTCGCCGAAAAAGATCCGATAAAGTTTCACGGTGTGACGCCATTTCACGTGCTGACGGGCAAAGCGAAAAAAGACAAAAGCCCGGTGCCGAGTTACACCGATATATTTGGCCGGGCTCTGGTTCGTCTCGCCACAGACAATCCCAAGATCGTCGGTATTACTGCGGCCATGGGCAGCGGCACTGGCATCGACAAGCTGCAGCGCGAGTTCCCCCAGCGAACCTACGATGTCGGCATCGCTGAACAGCACGCCGTCACTTTCGCCGCCGGTATGGCGACCGAGGGTTACATTCCTGTGGTGGCGATCTATTCGACTTTTTTGCAACGTGGTTACGACGAGATCCTACACGATGTCTGTTTGCAGAACCTTCATGTGGTGCTGGCGCTCGATCGCGGCGGCTTGGTCGGCGCCGACGGTCCGACGCACCATGGCGTCTTTGACTTTGCTTACATGCGCTCAGTCCCCAATATGGTCATCATGGCACCCAAGGACGAGAATGAATTGCAGCATATGCTCAAGACCGCGGTGGAGCATGCCGGGCCGATATCGTTACGCTATCCGCGCGGCGAAGGTTGGAACGTAGCGCTTGATGATGAATTTCATAGCCTTGAGATCGGCAAGGCAGAGCTGTTGCGCGACGGCACCGATCTAGTCATAGCCGCGATTGGTCACACTGTGATACCGGCGCTTAGAGCAGCCCAAGACTTGGTATCCCTCGGTATTAATGCGGCGGTTGTCAATGCGCGTTTCGTCAAGCCATTGGATAGCAATCTGTTTCGCGATCTGTTGATCAAGGTGCCGCGTCTCATCACCGTCGAGGACCACGTGATCAGTGGCGGGTTTGGCAGCGCGTTGGTGGAATTTTTGGCGGACGAAGGCATCACCGGAGTGGAAGTCAAACGCCTCGGTGTACCCGATCGTTTTATTCCCCACGGCACACAAGACGAGCTCAAAAAGATCTGTGGCTTCGATAAAGATGCCATCGCGCAGGCGGCCTTGCAGATGATGCGCCGGGGCAAAAAGAAAACTAGAGACGGATGGGAAAGAGGCAGCGCTTAGATCTGCTCTTGGTCGAGCGCCAGCTTGTGGCGAGCCGGGAAGATGGGCGGCGGCGCATTCTCGCCGGTGAGATTCTTGTCAACCAGCAGCCGGTCACCAAAGCGGGCAACCTGATTGACGCGGCAGCGACGATCAGCGTAAAAGCCGCGCCCCGCTATGTCAGCCGCGGCGGTGTCAAGCTGGAGAAAGCGCTGCGCGAGTTCACGATCCAAGTTGCCGGTAAAAGTTGCATCGATATTGGCGCCTCCACTGGAGGTTTTACCGACTGTCTGCTCGCTCATGGAGCTGGCAAGGTGATCGCTGTCGATGTCGGTTATGGTCAACTCGACTGGCAGCTTCGCAACGATCCCCGGGTCTTGGTTCTCGAACGAACCAACATTCGATACCTCACTCCAGCGAATCTGCCGTTTGTTCCGGAACTCGCAACTATCGACGCATCGTTTATATCGCTGAAATTGATTCTGCCCACGGTTCGCCTGCTCATTGCTGCCGATGCCACTGTGATTGCGCTCATTAAACCGCAATTCGAAGTCGGCAAGGGAAAGGTCGGTAAAGGTGGAGTCGTGCGCTCGGCCGAAGAGCATAACCGAGTCGTCGCGGAAATATCGCAAGCATCGATCGACTGCGGTTATCGAGTGCTTGGGGTGACCCAATCGCCGCTTTTGGGCCCCCAGGGTAATAAGGAGTTCCTGCTCTATCTCAAAGCTGGAGTCGCGCTGTCGGCGTAGCGTTTGTGCGGTTCGCGGGACTCTCTCCTAATGTTTCCTCTTAAGAAAATCGCCCATCGGGGTGCCTCAGGGAACTATCCGGAGAATAGCCGATTGGCTTTCGAAAAAGCCATTGCGGCGGGCGCGGATATGATCGAGTTGGACTGCCGACTTTCGGTCGATGGCCACGTTGTGGTGTTTCACGATGAAAAGCTCGCGCGGACCACTGGCGCGCGCGGTAAAATGCAAGATAAGACGCTGGAGCAGTTGCGTAAGCTCGACATCGGTAAGTGGCATGGGCCGGCCTTTCGTGGCGAGAGAATTTTGACCTTGGAAGAGGCGCTGGAAATTTTGCACGGCGCTGTTGATCTCTGCTTGGAAATAAAAACCACCGCTGCTGTGCCCGCCGGGATTGAATTGAAGCTCCTGTTTATTTTGAGCCACTACGATTATTTGGAACGCACCACGATCTCGTCCTTCGAGTACCGCAGTCTGGCGCGGGTGCGCGAGTTGGCGCCTGAGGCCACACTTGGGGTGCTCTATGGGTCTGGCATTCACGAAGATCCGTTCGCCGCCGCAGAACGGCTGAACGCATCTTCGATCCATGTCCAAAAACAATTGGCGCGGCGCGAGTTTCTCGATCAGGCATGGCAAGCTGGCCTGGATATTTATGTCTGGACCGTCAACGATCTGCGCGAGATGGAAATGTTCGCCGCGCTAGGCGTACAGGGAATCATAACTGATTATCCGGAAAAGCTCGTGCGACTTGGCCGAGGTCGTTAATCACGAATGCTCGTGGCGCCTCGGCTTTGCCGTCGAAGTCGCGCGCGTGTCGCCGTATTTGGTCTTCGCGGGACTGCAAACGGTTAGATTTAAAAGTGATTTGCTTGACTTGAAAAAATTATCAGCTAAAATCAGATCCGATTTATGTGCGGTCTGCCTGGATCGGGGGTGAGTCATTTCTATGACCGGAGTTCGTGTTCGAGATAACGAATCGATTGAAAGTGCCATCCGGCGTTTTAAAAAATTATGCGAAAAAGCCGGCATCCTCGCCGAATTGCGTAAACGAGAACACTACGAGAAGCCCAGCGTAAAACGTAAGAAAAAAGCGATTGCCGCGAAAAAACGCGCTCTGCGACGCGTTCGTCATTCATTCTAAGATTTAATTGAGATCTATATACCGATGGATTTGAAAGCGGAGATTCAACAGGCCGTGAAAGCCGCCATGAAAGGCGGTGACACGGTCA
>DATLCH010000002.1:0-4507 GCA_035526465.1 Candidatus Limnocylindrales bacterium
AGCCAAAGCTCGGTTCGCAGCCAAAAAGTTTTCAGCTTCAACCTTCTCTTTCAGACATGGTTACGCAGCATCAGTTCTTTCGGGCTCGGCTCGAGATAGACTTGCCCTTCGAGGTACGCGACTCGATACTTATTGCTGTAATGACGAATCAGCGTAATCGGCACGATCAATGGGATCAGCTGGCGGCGATAATCGTGGATCAAGCCGCGCAATTCTTCCCGCTCTGACGTTGTTAGCTGTGGGGAAAAATAACCCATCATATGATCGAGCACGTTGGTATGAGTTTTTGCGGTGGCGTGAATTGCCAAGGCGGCCATGAAGCCCCGGCCGTAATCTTCGTAGGCTTGCGCCAACGATGTTTGTTTCGCGGTGGCGGCAATACGGCCTAGTTGCCGGTAGTGTCGCTCGCTGTGGGCGAGCAAAAGAAACTTGTGCCTGGTGTGAAACCGCACCAACGCGCCGGTCGAATTAGCGCCTGACAGAGCGTCCTGCCAACGTCGGTAGGCAAAAACCCGCTCGATAAAATTTTCCCGCAGTCCAAGATCGTTCAGCCGGCCTTCTTCCTCGACCGGAAGCAGCGGCAACCTTTCCATAACGGCGGCGGCAAACAATCCACGCCCGGATCGGGAGGGTTGCTTATTCTTGTCGTAGATCTTGACCCTTTCCATGCCGCAGCTTGGAGAACTGCGCTTGAAAACGTAACCGGATAACTGTTGACCCGCTAACCGGGAGATTCGTTCAGCCGAAAATTTTTCCATCTCGACGGTCCAGTCGCGGCCGGATTTTTCCGCGATTATTTTGGGATGACTGGACGAGCCGACCAAACGCACGCTGTCGCGCGGAATGCCCATGCCGACTTCCGCTTCGGGGCAAACCGCAACCCACTCGACGAACTTGCCGAAAAGATCGGTGAGAAATGAGTCGCGCTTGTGACCGCCGTCGAAGCGAACCTTTTCACCCAGAAGGCATGAACTGACGCCAATCTTGGGCTTAGTCTGAATTAATTGCGGCATAGGGATGTTGACTATGGATAACATTTTCTATAAAAGAGTCAATTATAGATTACCTAGCCGGGACAATTCAGGATATTCCGGGAAGAGAAGCAGAATTCAGTGAAGATCGTAATTACTGGCGCTACGGGCATGATTGGTTCGGTATTGATCGATCGATTGTCGACGCGCCTTGACACCTCTCTGATTTTGCTCAGCCGCAACCCCGGACGGGAAATTCACGTGGCGAATAAGCAGTGGTTGTTGTGGCAGCCCGGATCAGATGGTGAGTGGGAGCGATCCATCGATGGCGCTGATGCCGTGATCAATCTTGCCGGTGAGCCGATTGCCGGCAAACGCTGGAGCGCTCAGCAAAAGCTAATCCTGCGCTCGAGCCGTATAGATTCCACTCGGTCGCTAGTCGAAGCTATCGGCAAAGCGAAGATAAGACCTAAAACTTTGATCAGCGCTTCGGCGGTGGGTTACTACGGTCCGCACGGCGACGAGCGCCTGGATGAAACGAGCAAACCGGGCGAGGATTTTCTTTCGCGTTTGTGTGTCGATTGGGAAAACGAAGCGAAAAAGGCGGAGGCCTTCGATGTGCGTGTATGTTTACTGCGCACCGGGGTTGTCCTGGCCAAAGGTGCTGGAGCACTGCGCAAGATGGTTCCGCCATTTAAGCTTTTCGCCGGCGGGCCTTTGGGTTCGGGCCAACAGTGGATGCCATGGATTCATATCAACGATGAAGTAAGCCTAATCGAATTTTTGCTTGATCGGGCGGATGCGCATGGGGCTTTTAACGGTACTGCACCCAACCCGGTGACGATGGAAGAATTCTCTCGCACGCTAGGTGGCGTGCTTGATCGTCCGTCGTGGATGTCGGTGCCGCCCTCGATCCTGGCGTTGATGATCGGCGAAATGGCGGACATGCTATTGACCGGGCAACGAGCGGCACCTGAGGCCGCGCTCAAGATGGGTTTCCAATTCAAATATTCTCATCTTGCTGATGCCTTGTCGGCGTTGCGGCTATAGGGTCGAATATCGGATTACGAATGGCGGTTTGGAGACGCGAAAATTGAATCTGAGCCAATTTAAATCTGATTCTGGAACGGCGCGAAACGCATTAGCGGCGAAGCAGGCTCACTTCGGCGCGGCGATATTGAGCGGCGATGCCCTGGGCGCAATGCAAATCGTCGATGAGCTCGTTTTCACACGGCAGACCTTAAGCGACATTTATCTGCGAGTGATTGCGCCGTCGTTGGTGGGTGTCGGCGACTCGTGGTGCCGTGGCACAGCCACCACCGGCGAAGAAAAGCTTGCGACACAAATCGTGCTCGACCAAATGGAGCGTTTACGCGCGCTGTTTATCACGCCCGGGCCGAGATCCCCTTATCGCGTCATGATTGCTTGTGTCGAGGGAGAGCACCATTTCATCGGTGCCCGCATGATCGCGGATCTTTGCGCCAACCGGGGCTGGAATGTCGACTTTCTCGGTCACAACGTTCCCGACCCATCGCTGATCGAAATGGTGCAGCGACGCCGGCCCCAGGTATTGGCTCTGTCGCTAACCATGGTTTCTGGACTTGAGCACCTGCGCCTGCTCGCGAACCTTTTGGCCGAGACGGCACCAGATGTTCGGACCGTCGTCGGCGGCTCGGCCATGGACAGCCAAAGCGCGGTCGCGCTCAGGTTTGATGCGCGTTGGGAAATTGCCAAAGATATTCTGTCCGGCGTGGCATTGATTGGTAATTTATTGCGCGCCGACCGGCCTAAATCGGTGCTCAAGGAATATCAACTCGTGTTGGCCCGCCGCGTGCGCAGTCTGCGCACGCAAAGAGGTTGGACCCAGGAGCATTTGGCCGAAGTCACTCAAGTAACGCGTGCTTGTATTAATGCTGTCGAAGGCGGCAAGCAGAACGTGTCCATGGATATTCTGGTGCGCATGGCCAATGCCTTGGAAGTGCCGCCAGAAAAATTGCTGTCCGCAGAAGCATAAGTTTTCGAGAGGGAATTGATAGAATGAAAAATCAAGGCTTAACGATGTATAGCCGTCCGACAGCGGGCAATAGACGAATCGCACCGTTAACGGATGACAAGCCGGGACGCCAAGCCAGCGCGACCGGCAGTGAATCGGGTTTGTTTGCGGATGGCCGGTTGGCGGAGTTGCTTGGTGTCGCTCACTCGCCAGCGGTGGAAAACGCTTTGCGCGCTGCTTTGCTCGATCCGGTGGCGTCGCTGTTGGCCAATCCGGGCAAGCGAATCCGCGCCCAACTTGTGGCGATGACGTATCGGCTGTTTCACGACGAGCGCGCGGTGTCTCTCAGCGCTGCGAAGCAATGTCGCGATTGCGCTGAGGTCGTTGAATTGATCCATGCCGGCTCGCTGATTGTAGATGACATCGAAGACGGCAGCGCGATGCGCCGCGGCCGGCCGGCGATGCACGTGCAGTATAATCTTCCTTTAGCGCTCAACGCTGGAAATTGGCTGTACTTCTGGCCGTTCGAATTTCTCAAAGAAGCGGGACTGACTGCGGACCAACTGGTTTCCGCATATGAGCGGTATAATCGAACGCTCTTGCGCGCTCACTTCGGTCAGGCTCTCGATCTTGGCGTGAAAATGGCGCAGCTGCCGCAGGAGTCGGTGACGGAAGTTTGTCTCGCCGGTATGACACTTAAGACCGGTGCATTGATGGGTTTTGCATCGGCATTGGGCGGAACTGTCGCTGGCATGGCCCAACCCGTACAGTCGCTGCTTGAACAATTCGGCGTCGATCTTGGAGTTGCCTTGCAAATGTTCGACGAC
Source organism: Candidatus Limnocylindrales bacterium (assembly GCA_035526465.1). Classification (GTDB taxonomy): domain Bacteria; phylum Desulfobacterota; class Binatia; order UBA9968; family UBA9968; genus DP-20. The sequence goes on from DATLCH010000002.1 coordinate 3,792, forward strand.
CTGGGGAATGTCATCGGCAAATGTGACCCGCAAAAACGCTATGAAGACTTGACGCTGGCCCGGCCGTCCTGGGTTTGGGCCTGCGCAGCGAGTACCAGCGATGCTTACGTGTACGAAGAGTTTCTCGAAGCCACAGCCAAATTGCCGGACGTTCAACTTTTGGAGCGCTGGCTTGGTGCGCACGACCTCGTGCGTGTCACCCGTACCAGTGCGCGGCAGCAATTGGGACGCGCTTATGAACGGCTGGAGCAGGGATTGCAATTTGCCGGCGCCGACTGGTCCGCGCGGACATTCAGCGAATTGCGATCATTGGGTGAGGAAATTGCGGTGGCTTATGGATAAGCCACGTGTCGCGGTTATCGGCAGCGGATTCGGCGGACTCGCCGCTGGCATCCGACTGCAAGCTGCTGGCTGTAACACGGTCATTTTTGAAAAACGTGATCAGCCGGGCGGCCGCGCCTATGTCTACCGGGATCACGGTTTTACATTTGACGCCGGTCCCACAGTTATTACCGCACCGCACTGTCTCGAAGAGCTCTTTACGGTCGCCGGCAAGTCGATGCGCGACTATATCCAGTTGCTGCCGGTAAAACCGTTTTACCGTCTGTTCTGGGATGATGGGTACGTGTTCGATTACTCCGATGACGATGACGCGTTGGAAAAACAAATTCGCGCCAAATCGCCGGCTGACTGGGAAGGCTATCAACGCTTCCTAA
>DATLCH010000014.1:0-3101 GCA_035526465.1 Candidatus Limnocylindrales bacterium
CAAAAACACCGAAAGAAACATCGCGCGATTTCGCACCCGGCAATTGAACAATTTCGATGTCGCGGCCAACTTCCAGCCCGGCGCATTTAAGCAAATGCTTCAGTACAAGATCCGGACCTTCGGCGGCAGTGATGCGCAACCCTCTGAGCGCATTCAAATCGCCACGCTTAGCCGCCAAATCGCTTCGCACCACGAGCAGCCATGGCGTTCCCTGTGACAGTGCAACGGCGATTTTCGCTCCGTGCCAATTGGGGAACTCGGTGAGCAGATCGAAAACCGACCCGGCAATCATTGCGTCCGCACTGCCTTGGCGCAGCGCCTTGGTCGCCCCCAACATTGCGGCCAGCTCGATGCGCGCATCCAAACCTTCATTCTTGAAGTAACCTAATTCATCCGCCGCCAAGGCAGGAAAACAAGTATTACTCACCAAATCGACCGCAGCGATGCGTAAATCCACGGGAACCTCCGAGGGAACAGATTGTGAACCTCGACTATGCGAGATCGATATGCGCGGGTCAATCGACTGACGAGAAAAACCATAAGTCATTACGGGTCAGCGGTAACGCGAGTCGGCCGGACCGAACGTTTCACGATTTAGGATAAGTTATGATATATGCAAACGGATTAGTTGGAGCCTTTCATGCCAACCCCTCGCAATATCACTCTCGGCCTGCTCTCGCCGGCGACGCCGAATAAGCCGCACTTCAAACACGTCGACGCGCTCTTGCCGCGCGACGTGTCGTTGGTTCACGAGGGTTTAGGTTTGTTGGGCGAGGCATATCAGGATCTCGCCGGCAAGGCCGATGTGGTAATCGTCAAAGCGAGAGATTTCGTCGCGCGCAACAAAGTTGACGGTTTGGTACTCACGGGTGGCTTCATCGGCCTATTCAATCCCGGCATCGACGTCAAAGTCCGCGACGCGATCCAATTGCCGGTGGCCACTGCGGTGTCGTCGGCGGTCGCGGCGTTGAACATCTACAAAGCCAAATCGGTGCTGTTGATGACGCCGTTCGACGCCGAGTCGGATGCGGTGATCGAAGATCATCTCAAACACCTCGGCTTCACGGTCCATCTCGGTCCCGCGTTCGAAGAACGCAAGGCGGGTGCGGACGTCGATATGACGCCGGACGAGCTGTTCGATCTGGCCGTGAAAACATATGGCAGTTATGATGCCGCCGATGCGATCTATTTCCAAGGCGCGACCATGAATCCCCTGCCGATCATCCAACGCTTGGAAAATGAATTGAAGGTGCCTGTGGTCGCGAGCAACCCGGCGATGTTTTGGAATGTCTTGTCGAAGCTAGGTGTGAAAGATTCGGTAAAGGGATACGGCAGGCTGCTCGAAGACTGGCCCGCATAGATATCATCGCATCGATCGCTAATTATCACGGTCAAAGTCCGTCATGCCGGTGAAAACCGGCATCCAGGTTGGGTTTGGTGGAAACGAAACCCATGATGGATTCCGGCGTCCGCCGGAATGACAGAGAATCGGGAGAATAGAAAAATGCAAAGCTTCCTCGCAATAATTCCACGATACCCTTGGCTGATCGCGGTAATCTTGTCGCTCACGTCACCGTTGTCCGCCGCAGATAAAATTCGCGTCGGCTTCTCCGCTGTAAGCATGGCCAATGCACCCGTGTGGATCGCCGAGGAGAAAGGGTTATTCAAGAAATATGGCATCGAAACGGAGCCGATCGTGATCGGCGGGGGCGCCACCAGGTCGGTGAGCGCGGTGATCGCCGGTGATCTGCAGTTCGGCTCAACCGGCGGCGGCGCGGTGGTCAGCGCGGTTTTTAGCGGGTCGGATATCGTCATGGTCGCCGCGGGCAACAACAAAGGTATTCAGCGGGTGATGGTCAAGCCGGAGATTACCACGCCGGCCGGCTTGAAGGGGAAGCGGATCGGTATCACGACATTGGGCTCATCCGGCCATCTCGCCTTGCTCCTGATGCTGCGCAAATGGAACATGGTTCCGGAAGACGTGCAGATCATTCAAGTCGGCGCGTCGCCGGTGATGTTCATCAGCCTGCAAAAGGGCGGTATCGACGCGGCGGTGTTGCAAGACCCGACCTTTTTTGTCGCCGAAGACAGCGGCTTTAAAACCCTCGGTGATCCGGTGGCGATGGATATTCAATACCTGCAAAATGTCTTGGTCGCGTCCCGCGCCTACCTGAAAAGTCACCGCGAACTCGCCAGCCGCTTCATGAAGGGTTTCGTTGAAGGGGTGGCCTACTTCAAACGTAATAAAGAAGACAGCATGCGCATCCTCATGAAAAAGATGCGCGTCGAAAAAGGCAAAGAGACTTATCTCGAGCGCTCTTACAATCTGTTTGCCACTCAGTACTTGGAAGCTGCGCCCTACCCTTCGGTCGTCGGCACCCGAACGGTGCTCGAATTCATGGCGAAGGATTTCCCGAAAGCTAAGACGGCCGATCCAAATTCGTTTATCGACAATAGTTTGATCAAGCCCTTGGATGATAGCGGATTCATCAAAGGCCTGTATCAATAAACAGGCATCGACAATCCTGATTTCGGCGTGCCGGTGAAAACCGGCATCCATCTTGATATTGGCTGCAGCTGAATAAATCCGGATTCCGGCGTTCGCCGGAATGACGAAATCAACAAGTGATCTTGAGAAGGTGAGCCCCTAATTCCTCGTTATCTTAATTGACAACTTCTCAGTGAGCCCCGTTGCCGTTCAGTCCGAACATCTTCATCGCGTTGCCGCCCAATATTTTCTCTTTATCGGCAGCCGACAACGCTTTCATCTGCTTGATCACGTCCACCGTGCGCGGCCAAGTAGCCACGGCGTCGCCATGGTCGAAGTCACTGCCGATAATAATGTTGTGGTTGGGCCAGCCGTTGACGGTGTCGGCGATATACGACTCCCATGAAACGCAGGCGATGAAAAACTGATCGAAATACTGGCTCGGCTGTTTCTTGATGGCTTGTTTGCCTTCGAAGAACTGCTGCACCGCAACTGATTTCGTCGCGTCGTTGGGCATGTGCGCATCGAGCGTGTGCATGAGCCAGGGCACCCAGCCGATACCGCCTTCGAAGAAGCCGAATTTCAACGTTGGAAAACGATCGAGTACGCCGCC
>DATLCH010000017.1:0-2847 GCA_035526465.1 Candidatus Limnocylindrales bacterium
GATTCGATTCAACTCGGTTTTACCGTAGTTGACCAAGCCGCGGGCGAATTCCTTGCCGTGAAAGTCGATTCGGACGCAATCGCCGACCCCGAACGATCCTTCGACTTTTTCGACGCCGGCCGGCAGCAGGCTCTTACCCTTATCGGCAACAGCCTGATACGCGCCTTCATTGACAACGATAGTTCCCACCGGCCTGAGATTAAAACCGATCCAGTGCTTTTTACGGCGCAGATGTTTCAGTTCCGGGAGAATCAATGTGCCAATCTCATTCCTGGCATCGAAGATTTTCTCGAGCACGCTGTTTTGCATACCACTGGCGATGATTGTCGGGATGCCCGCCGCGGCAGCCTCTTCGGCAGCTGCGAGTTTTGTCGTAATGCCACCGGTACCCGTCGCACTGACAGTGGCACCGCCGATCGCGTGGCGCAAGCCGCGCGCCTCGCTGATCAAGTGAATCAGCTGAGCATCGTCATGCACCCGCGGATCCCTGTCGTAGACACCCTCGACGTCGCTCAAGATCACCAGCAAGTCGGCTTCGAGCAGCGTCGCTACTAATGCGGATAGATGATCGTTGTCGCCAAACTTCATTTCCTCGACGGCGACAGTATCGTTCTCGTTGACAATCGGAATAATCGACGATTCCAGAAGCATCTGGAACGTATGTTTTGCGTTGATGTAGCGTTGGCGGTTGGCCAGATCCTCGGCAGTCAACAATACTTGAGCGACATTTTTGGCATATTTGGCAAAACTGCGCTCGTAAAGCGCCATCAATTTGATTTGTCCGACGGCCGCCAGCGCTTGTTTCTCAGGAATTGTTTTCGGCCGCCCCTTCCAACCCAACTGAGTCATTCCGGCCGCTACCGCGCCTGAACTCACGACCACAACCTGGCGCTCCCCTCCGTGTAGCTCCGCGAGTTGGCGTACCAAGCCGCGCAGGCGCGACTCCTCAATGCCATCTTGCGATGACAGTATTTGGCTGCCGATCTTCACCACGATGCGGCGCGCCCGCTGTAAGATAGGCTGTTTATGCTCTAGCTGCGTCACGATCGGTTTCGCTTTGTTGCTTCACTTCGTCGAGCTTTCGGCCGATCGCATATACAAGTTGCTGCACGCCCTCAGTGGTTGCCGCCGAAATTACATGCAAGGGTCGATAGGCCTTCGGTAGTTTTTCATCCAGTACCTTGGCTAATTCCCGGCCTTCCGGCAGGTCTACTTTATTGGCAACTACGATTTGCGGCTTGTCGATCAGTTCCGGGTCGAAAAGCTCCATCTCACGGTTGATCGCCTTCCATGCCGCTAGAGGGTCTTTGCCGTCGAGCTGCGAGGCGTCAAGAACATGGACCAATACACGGGTACGTAAAATGTGACGAAGAAATTTATCACCCAAGCCGTGGCCTTGATGCGCCCCTTCGATAAGTCCCGGAATATCTGCGGCGACAAAGCTCTTGCCTTCACCGTAACTGACCACGCCCAAATTAGGCACCAGCGTGGTAAACGGATAATCAGCGATCTTCGGCCGCACCGACGAGATCACCGAGATCAATGTCGACTTGCCGGCATTGGGTAAACCGATGATCCCGACATCCGCGAGCAGACGTAGCTCAATTTCGAGCTCGCGCTCGACGCCAGGTTCACCCGGTTGACAGAAACGCGGGCTGCGATTGGTCGAAGACGCAAAGTGGGCGTTGCCTTTGCCGCCACGCCCGCCAGCGGCGATCACCACTCGCTCGCCAGGAAATTTTAGGTCCGCCAGCACCTCGCCGCTGAGGTCGCGGATGAGGGTCCCTACCGGAACCTTGATTATGCAATCTTCGCCGCGTCGGCCGTCGCAATCGGCGTCGCCGCCGCGCTTCCCGGGACTCGCTTTCCACTCCTTGCGATAGCGCAGGTCGAGCAAGGTCGTGAGCTGCGGGTCCGCCACCGCTACGACATCGCCACCATGGCCGCCGTTGCCGCCATCGGCGGGACCGCGGCGTACGAATTTAGCACGGTGGAAACTCACGCTTCCCGGCCCCCCGTCGCCGGCGATCACCCGTATTTTGGTTTCATCGATGAATTTCATAAAGCAGCCATTAGTTAAGATATGGCTTCTAGCATGACGGATATTGCCTCGCTCCGCTAGCCTGACACCGCCACGAAAAAATTGCCCGTTTAATCAGCGAAGCCTATCTTCGCCGGCATTCAGACAAAAAAAAAGCCCCGAAAGGGGGCTTCTTTCATCGGAGTCCAACGAGTAAATTACTGAGCCGGGACAACTTCAACTTTCTTACGGGTTTTGTCATAACGGCCATATTTAACAACGCCATCGACAAGAGAGAACAGCGTGTAGTCGCGCCCCATGCCGACATTGGTCCCTGGATGAATCTTGGTGCCGAGCTGACGCACTAAAATATTGCCAGCCCGCACGGTTTCGCCGCCGTAAACTTTGACGCCCCGCCGTTGTCCATTGCTATCGCGCCCATTGCGCGAACTTCCGCCTGCCTTTTTATGTGCCATATTCGCTCCCGAGTTAAGCTTCGATCGACGTGATCTTCAAAGCCGTCTGATACTGACGGTGGCCCTGTTGCCGACTGTAGCTTTTGCGCCGTTTCTTCTTGAAAACAATGATTTTCTTGGCGCGGCTTTGATCGACTATTTCGCCGATAACTTTGGCGTTAGCCACCAGTGGAGTGCCAATTTTTACGTCGTCGTCGTTGCCAAAGAACAAAACATCCGCGAGTGTGATTGTCTCACCCACTTCGGCGTCGAGCTTTTCAATCTTGACGACATCACCTTCAGAGACGCGGTATTGTTTACCGCCGGTTCTAATTACTGCGTATTTCATAGAATTATACCGAAACGAGATTT
>DATLCH010000020.1:0-4889 GCA_035526465.1 Candidatus Limnocylindrales bacterium
AGCATTTGCATTACTCGAGCGTCGCACTGGGAATATATATAGCTCTGCTGCATGCCATGGGGACGATTTCGCAACCGCTATTGGGCTTGCTTTCCGACCGCTTCGGCCGCAAGACAGTGCTCATGCCGTCTTGCCTTTTGCTCGGAGTGCTTTTTGCCCTTTTGGCAATCGTGTCTCCCGGCATTCCGCTCGGCCTGGTGATTGTCGCGATCGGTCTCTTTTTCTACACTCTCTTCAATATCTTCAATGCCGCCGTTATGGACGTCGCTAGCTCCAATGCCCAGGCGGCGACCTACGGACTGACTTCGCTGATCACACAGCTCGTGGTCATTCCGGCCCCGATGATCACGGGTTACTTGATCGGCGGATTGGGGATCAGGTTCGCTTTTCTATTGGCAGGAGCTTTCCTTGTCGTCGCCGGCCTGGTGCTCGCCCCCTTACAGTTGTATCGCGGAACACAAAATTCATAAGAGGGCTCAAGATCACTTGTTGACATTGGACCGAGGTGTTGATGTCTTCAGCGGCAAAAACCTGATCGACCAGCGCATCGGCCGAAAGCTTGAAAAATACCGTGTCTTCAAATATCGCGGGACGTCGAAGGATAGCTGGCGGCGACTATGATGAAAAAGACTGCGTTGCGGTGATTCTAATCGTTTAGCCCGGACGGAAATGGTCAGAAGCAAAACTGCGATTCCTTCGGACGACTTGATCGTTCATCTGATCGATGGGACGTACGAGTTATTCCGGCATTTTTACGGTCTTCGTCGTTTCAACAAAGGCAAGGATGCGCCCTTTGGCGCAGTGATCGGAGTCCTCAATACAGTTTTGCAGATGATCGAGACTGGAGCGACTCACGTCGGTGTGGCAACAGATCACGTCATTGAGTCTTTCCGCAACGCTCTGTGGTCCGGCTACAAAACCGGCGACGGCATCGAGCCTGCACTGCTCGCCCAATTCCATCCGCTCGAAGAAGCACTCACCGCCATGGGTGTGGCTGTATGGCCGATGATTGAGCTCGAGGCCGACGACGCGCTCGCCTCTGCCGCACAGATCGCCTGCTCCAACGAGCAAGTGCAAAAAGTCTGCATCTGGACACCCGACAAGGACTTGGCGCAGTGCGTCCGCGGTGACCGCGTAGTGCAGGTCGATCGCCGAAGTCACAAGATCCGCGATGCCGCAGGGATTCGCGAGAAGTTCGGAGTGGAGCCGCTCCTGATTCCCGACTTTCTCGCTCTCGTCGGCGACGCGGCCGACGGCTATCCGGGTATTGCCGGCATCGGCGCAGTCAGCGCGGCACGGCTGCTGAACAGACACGGGGCTATCGAGAACTTCCCAGCAAACGTCCTAGGTGACAGCCGCGACCTTGCACTATTATTCAAACGTCTTGCGACCCTGCGGATCGACGCGGCTCTTTTCCACGATGTGGCCGACTTGCGCTGGCGCGGCCCTACCGATGCATTTGGCGAGTGCGCGGAGCGCTTGAGCGAGTCGCGCTTGGTGCAGCGCGCTCTGGCGGCACATAAGTCACTCACTGACGGATCTAGTCGCACGTGATGAGCCACCTGTTCAAACGCGCTGAAGACAAAAGGGTTGGCCACAGTTTTTCTTACGCGCGCTGACACAAGTCATCAAAACGGTTCATAACACTGCGGCGTTGCAGGTTTTTGACGCACTTGGTACCGTCGCGGCTGGAGCAGCAAAGATCGCCGGAAAGGTCACTGATGAATCACTGTCGCCGACATGCACTGCTATGTGCTGTTTTAGTTGGACTTCTCTTTTCCGCGGGAAAAGTTCTCCAGGCCCAGACGTTGAGAGTTCCTTACGTGTCGCTGTCTCCAACCGCCGGACCGTTGTGGATCGCCTATGAAGCGGGATTGTTCAAACGCAACAACGTAAATACCGAGCTGCTATACATTCCCGGCGGCTCGACGATTATTCAGGCGATCATCTCCGGCGACGTCAAGATCGCCAACATGGCTCCTCCCTCGGCGATCGGAGCTTGGGCTAAAGGCTTCGACTTGGTTTTAATCGCCAGCGGAGTCGATCAGCTCTTGGAAACGGTCGTCACCGGACCTGCCATCAAAAGTCCCGCTGATCTCAAGAATAAAAAGATCGGCGTCAGCCGATACGGCTCGCTCACCGACATGGCGCTGCGCGAGGCATTGCGCCAGTTCAAGCTCAATCCGGACAAAGACGTGACGATATTGCAGACCGGCGGCGAAGCGACCCGATTTGCTGCTTTAACGACTGGCGCCATCGATGGCGCGATGCTTTCGGGGGATAAATTGGTTCAGGCCGAAAAGTTGGGCTATCACGTAACATCGATCTCAGCAAGCTGCCGATTTATTATCCAGTGAACGGCGTTATCGCTTCGAAGAAGTTTCTCGCCGGCAATCGCGATGTGGCCAAAGGCTTTTTAAGAAGTTGGGTCGAAGCCATCAAAGTTTTTAAAACCGACAAGGAGTTTTCGCTCAAGGTGCTGGCCAAGTATCTCAAGATCCAGGATCGCGAGATCTTGGAGAAGAGCTATGAAATTTACCGCCCGGTTTACAAGAAGATTCCCTATGGCGACCGACGGGCGGTGAGTTTCGCGCTGGATCAAATGGGCAAAGAAATTCCCGACGCAGCCAAGCTCAACGCCGATAATTTTATCGACAACAGCATCTTGGCCGAGCTCGAAAAGAGCGGTTTCATCGATCAGATCTATAACGAAACTTCGATCAAGTAAGGAGACCGCCATGTTAGCAAAGATCAAGCACCTCGCCATTATCAGCGACAACTATGTTCTGCTGAGCCGGTTTTACGAAGCGCTGTTCGGCATGAAGACATCGAAGTCGCCGCGGCCGGAGAGCGCGGTGGCGATCGGCGACGGTTACATCGGCATGAACATCATTCCGCAGAAATTGGGACGGCAGGCCGGATTGGAGCATTTTGGCTTGGAAGTCGAGGACGTCGAAACCGTCGCTGACCGGCTGCGTGAAAAGTATCCCGCGATTCAATTGGTCAAGCGCCCTACCAACCGGCCCTTCGCCGGCATCAGCACGCATGATCCCGACGGCTACGTGTTCGATTTATCGCAGCAAGCGATGAGCAACCGGGCGGAAGTCTACGTTGAAGGCGAATGGAAACAGGAGCGTCATATCAGTCATTTCGTTTTGCGCTCTTTGAACCCGGCGAATCTTGCCAAGTTTTATCGCGAAGTTTATGAACTGCAGGAACTCGAAAAACCGGCTGACGATCCGAACCATTATTTAAGCGACGGGCGAGTCACGATGGTGGTTTCGCCGTGGGCGATCAGCGACTACGACGGCGCGGGAATCGAACCGCGTCACATGGACCATCTGGGATTTAAAGTGGAGGACGTCGAGGGCTTTAAAAAAGATCTCAAGGCCTTGGTCAACAGAAATCCCGCCCTCGCACCCAAACCCGGCGGCACGGAAGGCGAGATCAGACTCAGGCTGTTGGCGAAATGCAAGCATGGCCAATTTCAGCTCGCCGATCCCGACGGCGTGCCCATCGACGTTTCCGCCGGTCGCTAGTTAAGATCAGCTATTGACGAAGCGCGCCGCCGCAGCCTCCAAATTCGCCAACCGCGCCAATGAGCAAACACCCGTGCGCATTTACAGCGCTTCCGACAATACGCGATCGGGATCGCCGTATTGACTTGCCAATCGGCGGACCTCCGGATCATCGAGAGCTTTGAGGCGGCCGCGATCGATGATCACCGTACCGTTGGCCTTAACGGTAGTTTGAAAAATAATCGCATCGACGTGAACGCGTTTTTTCTGATGGCCGCCGCCAAAACCCCAATGGACCGCGCCGGCATGATTGGCTCCGTGGTATCCCCGCTCGCCGCGAAAAGTCGGAACTTTCGGGTTGTGGCCGACGCCGATCTCCCGAAGCTGGCAAACATTATCTAAATCCTCTTCAATGACGCGGCGAAACATATCGGCCTCTTTACCGCCTTCGATGGCGACAATGCGGCCTTGTTTCATTCGGCAGGTCACCGGTTCTTGATAGGCCGAATCACCGGACCAGCCGCGGTAGACACCGGGCGCAAGCGTCAGAGCATCGAGGCGAATGGTCCCTTCACTGGTTGCGTTGTGCGGCTCGGATGGGCTCAGAACATTGGGACCGTGGCCGACCGGCAGATGGCTTACGAAGCCAGGCTTGTTGGCGATGATCTGACCGGAGTAGCGCGGGTCCTGGGCAAATTTTTCCTCGATATTTTCCTTGGTGAGGGTTACGCGAAAGTCGGTTCCTTTGGTATCGGTGATATGGACCTCGACGTCCCCGCCGCAGCGAAAGACATCCCAGGTCTTGGGGTAGATGGCAGAGAGCACGTCCAGCGGAAAGCGCACCGCGTCGTCCGACAGCAGCGCCGCCGTGCGGCAGTGCGGAAAACCGACACAGCGGATGCCGCGCTCTTGGCGCAGCGCTTTGATCACCAACGAGTTCGCCATCTCCCAGGAAAAATAAAGCACGTTGGCGGTTTTAATGGTTTCGATAAACTCGTCCGGCGGACCGTAACCTCTGCCGCGCTCGACCATACACAAGAACGGAGTCGCGCCGATCTCGGCGGCAGCAGTGAAGAAAGCCTGAATGACGTCGGATTCGACGCGCAAATCGCAAATAAAACCGACGCGCTCTCCCTTGCTGACCGCGCCGACTTTCAAAGCGGCGCGCGCGCCCTCCAAAACCGCCATCGATTGTAAAAAACTGGACGACATTTTCATTCTCCCTCTAGTCCGCGAACCTATTTGGCTATTTATTTTTAATCATTGGTAAACTGCTAGTTTCAGTGTGTCAACCAGACTTCACAGACGGCTTGACTTGCTTACGCGGCGGCTTTATTAAAATTGCCATCTCTGATCAGCGCCTTGATGACT
>DATLCH010000034.1:0-4293 GCA_035526465.1 Candidatus Limnocylindrales bacterium
GCAGACCTTGGGGCGGTACGAAGCCAAAGAAGGCACCGGGTTCTTCGATGCGCAATTCGCGATTTTTGATGACCCGTTGGAGCGCTTCCCAGCACCCGGCATTGGCGAGAACTTCGCGGTCATAGAGCACCAAATAACCGCCGTTGGCTTTGCTGATGGAACCAGCTTTGATCAGCGTAAAGTCAGTAGCGTAACCGCCCATGATCGGTTTTTTCTCGATGACTCCGAACAGGTTATGATAGGTGGGATTGGTCTCGACGATGATCGGCGGCCCCTGGGTATCGCTGTTGTCAACAAACACGTTGACCCGATAAGGCAGAAACGGATCCCCCGGCGGTTCGGCGAAGGACATTCCCGCTATGAGACCTGCCGGCGCCGACTCGCCTTTGAAGCGCTGCAGGTTTTTTAATATATGTTCGCGCACGCCGTCGAGATAGGCCAATACCCTCGGATAGTCCTGATACTTTTGTTTTAGATCGGTGAGTGGGTGACGCACGAGATAATCGGCAGCTTCAGTTTCGACGGTCTCCAGCCGTTCAGCGATCTCACGCTCGACTTTTTTACCCTCGCGCAGAGTATCTTCCACATGCTTCTCGATCTCACTGCGGCGCTCTTCCAGCTGCTTTTTGTCCGCGGCAGTAAGCGCCATATAGTCCGCTTCCTGCATCGGCTTGCCGTCCTTCGTCGGCAGTAACATGATGCCCGACGGCGTCATGCGCAAGGTAAAGCCGGCGCGGCCTGCCTGTTCCATGAGGCCTTCCATCATTTCCTGCTGTTTCTTTTGCAGTTGCTCGATCGGCGCTTGGCGCTGGCGCGCAAAATCGTCGCTCTCGAACATTTTTTTCGCGTCGCGCTGCAGATTCTGAATCAACTGCTCCATGTCGCTCTTGAGCGCCTTGCCGAGACCGCGGCGAATCTTTAGTGCTTGAGGACGGTCGGGATCGGCAAAGTTATAGACATAGCACCAGTCATCGGGCGTTTCTGTAGCGGCCGCTGCTACCGTCGTGCTGGTCAGTTTTTTAAGAAATGCTTTGATGATGCTGGTCTTGCCCGTGCCCGTCAGGCCGGTGACAAAAATATTAAACCCGGGCTTGTTGACGCCCAAGCCAAACTCGATGGCCCGAATAGCGCGATCCTGCCCGATGAAATCTTCCAATGGGGTCATGTCGGCGGTGCAAGTAAAAGGCAAAAATGTTAAATCACAACGCCACGCGAGTTGTTCAGGAGGTACTTCGAAGCGGTTAGTCATGGCAGCTCCTCTGCTTTGATTTCAAAGAATCGAGAATAGGGACTTGCCCAGGGGTCGTCAACCACGGCGAGTGATGAAATGACAAACGACGTCAGTATTGAACCCATGCGGGCTGCTCTCTATACTCCGTCAATGATAACGCCGGGCCGAGCTCATCGGTGGCCAGCATGCTGCGTAACGTTTTTTTTGATCCTTTCACTTTGCGCCGGTTGCCGCACGATAGCCCCGATGCTGCCATCCGTTACCCGGCCAGCCGAGGACGAAGAAGTTAGAATCAGCCGCGAGTTTCGTCGCGAAGCCAAAAAACATTTTAAGTTTAGCAACCAACCGGAAGTCGAGCGTTACGTCGATCGCATTGCCCGGCGTATTCTCAGCGCCACAGGTCCGCTCTCATACGAATATCGATTTTTTGTTGTTGAAGAAGATCAATTAAACGCCTTTGCCGTCCCAGGCGGATCGATTTATCTCTTCACCGGACTGATAGAGCGGGCGAAATCCACTGACGAACTGGCAGGTGTGCTTGGCCACGAGATCGTTCATATCAAAGGGCACCACATGGCACGCTCCTCGGGAGTCGATGCCGTATCGGTCTTGAGCTTACTCGCCACCGTTCTGTTGGCGCGCAGTGGCTCCTCGGGCGGCCAAGCTGCGGGCATCGTCGGTCAAGCGGTCGCCGCGACCCGTCAAGCAGCATACAGCCGGCAATTGGAAATGGAATCGGACACCTTGGGCACGCGCTATATGGCTGCTGCGGGCTTCGATCCGCGCGGCACGTTGGCATTTTTGAAGACGATGGACCAAGAACGGCAGCTCAATCCGATTGACGTTCCAGCCTATATTCTCAGCCATCCACTCACTCAGGAACGTGTCGCCAATGCCGAGCTAGTGGTCAAATCCCTAGCTCCCAATAAGCCGCGAGCAGAAGATAACGAAACCCTCAAGAAAGTTCAGATCGTGATCCGGATGGAACGTTCCAACCGCGAATCAGTCGTTACCGAGTACCAGCGGTTGGTACAAAAAGATCCGGATAACCCCGAGCTGCTGCACCTGCTTGGCTTCGCTCAGCTTCAGCTTGGCTCGCTTGGCCCGGCGCAGAAAAACTACGAGAAGTCGTGGCGGCTCCGCCCGGATCATGTCGGTCTGCTGCGCGAAATCGGCCGTTTATCCAGTCAAACCGGCGATTACGAGTCGGCACACAAGGCCTTTAACCGCGCCATTATGCTCGAGCCGAGCGAACCGCTAAATTATTTCTACTTTGGTGAATTTCTCGAAAAGACTGGCGACTTCCGTGCCGCCGCCGGTGCCTATCTAAACGCTCAAAACCTCGCGCCTTTGTGGGACAAACCAGTGTTTCGTCTCGGTCAGGTCTACGGCAAGCTCGACCGGCTCGCAGACGGCTACTACTACCTCGGTCGCGCGCAACTGCTGCAGGACGAGGACGAGCGCGCCATCGCCGACTTTGAACGAGCGCTCAAAATCGTCGGCGAAGGCTCGCCGCGCGGACAAGTAATTAAAGAAGAGTTGAAAACGCTGAGAGATCGTAAACGCTGAGCTTACAGGCTCGCGCTCTCGTTCATCGACGCCAAGGAGACATTTCTAATCGGCGTCTGTTTGAAATAGCGGTTTTCGCGCTTGAGCAGCTGCGCCCGCAAGTAAGCGGGATCGAAACCTAACAAATCGCAGATATTGTTAAACGAATACAACCAGTCGGTATCGTTGTCTTCGATCCAATCAATGGCGCTCTGATAGCTGATCCTGGCGGCGCTGCTGCGCGAGGCGCGAGACTTCTCTAAGCACTCCACCGCGTCCTTTAGAATCGCGATCATCAGCCGCTTCTCGCCCTCGAGTTTGCGCGATAAGCCACCATTTCCGTAGAACTGCGAAGGTAGAAAAATATCCGGTTCTAAAATCCTTGCGAGAAAATCGTCGTACATTACTGATCGAACTCCTCCATAAATTTGAATTGCATTCTATAACACAGCCAATATTTGCACACAAGAAAAAACACCCAATACAGCGTCTTGGAAACAGAACTGGCTTAACATCAATCGCAGAAGGCCAAGCTCAAAGCGCGCCTCAATCGCTGGCCAAAGCCCCCAAGGAGGCAAACTATCGAGCCGAACATCTGCGCTTAAATGCCGTCCATCAGTCCGGCAAGTTTAGTCTTGGCGACATTGTGATCCCAGACTTTTTGCACTACCGAGTCTTTGCGACGGCCTTTCATGACTCGCTGGGTCTCGTCCTCGTTGTAGACCAACACCGCTCCCAGCAGTGATGCCTGGTAGAAACGCGCTGCCGCCTCTTCGAGATCGACGCAAGCGGCAAATACCCATTCGATGGATTGTGCAACCACCATCGAACCATGGCCGCGCAACATAACTGCATCGCCGTTGCCAAGCGATTTGGCAACCGCATCGCCCTGCTCGATCGTGTGAATGAGCGCCGGGTCCATGTACTTGGGCAACGCGCCGGGCCCGAAGAAAGCGCCGGGATTGGAAGAGGCTGGATAAAATGGTTTGTCGACCATGCTGAGAGTCGCCACCATGTGATTGTGCAGGTGCGCCACACTCTGGATATCGCTTCGCGCTTTGTAAGCGCGCGCATGCATATACACTTCCGACGGTGCTTTGTACTTGCCTTCGATCACTGTGCCATCGAAGTCAGTGACGACCATGTCGTCAGGTTTAACCACTGCCCGGCTCACCGGATGAGGCAAAATCAATAAATGATCGCTGCCAGGAATGCGCACGCTGATGTGACCGCTGTAATCGACTAGCCCGGAGTTGAACAGCATGCGCGACGACATCGCGAGCTTTTTTTTGAGTTCAGTTAGTTCAGCCATAAAATACCCCTTTCAAACTATTAGCGGAAAAATTCCGGCCATCATATACACTGAAATAGTTCAGTCGCAACTTGACTTGGGCCGGTTTGGCCGTGAAATAGACGTATCAGGATTGAAAGGATTTGATCATGGCAAACAATAGCGCGGCAGGGATCCGTTGGAATTTGAGCGATCTTTTTGCCGCACACGACGACCCGCGAAT
>DATLCH010000058.1:0-3504 GCA_035526465.1 Candidatus Limnocylindrales bacterium
AGCGCTCGACGCCGTAAAATCTTTTTGCGTTCTTTCCCAGGATCGCTTCTTTGTCAGCCTGACTGAGATCTTCGCGGCTGAGAATATGCTGCAGCTCGATACGACAGGATTTAGCGTCGAAACTCTCGTGCGGAAAATCGGTGGCAAAGACAAATGATTCGTTCCCGGCTTCCTTGATGGCGTAGCCGAGGCCGTGATCATCGCCGTCGAAGCCGACAAAAATCCTGCCGGCCTTGGCGTGACGGCGAAAGTATTCGCTGGCCATCACATCGGGCTGCGAGCTCGGCAAGAATTCGCCATGGATATCGACCTGTAAGTGATGCGGGTAGGAGCGATCGAGACGATCCATGAAGAACGGTACCCAGGTTGCGCCGCCTTCGAGAAATCCGACGCGCAACTTGGGGAATCGGTCGAAGATGCCGTAGGACAGCATGGCGGCCGCTTGTGCCATGATGCCGAACGGATGGCCGAGAGCGTGCACCGGATAGTAAACACCGATGCTGTCCATACCCAAATGGTGCAGCGCGCCGACGTGAACCGCGAGCGGTACATTCAGCTTCTCGGCTTCTTCGTAAATCGGCCAATAAATTTTGGAGCCGTAGTGCCCTTTGATACCCTCGCCGTTGGACGGCAGCATGGCGCCTGCCATACCGAGTTCTTTGACCGCGCGGTGCAATTCTTCACAGGCCGATTGGCTATCCTGGATCGGGATCAGCGCCATACCTTTGATGCGCGGTGTGACCTTGGTAAATTTTTCGTAGAGCCAATTGTTGTAAGCGCGGCAGGCGGCGACAGCCCAATCTTCCGCGATGATCCTGCCGACGGCTAAACCTGCGGTCGGGTAGACGACGGTCCAGTCGATTTCGGTTTCGTCGAGAAAGTCGAGCCACTCCTTGGGACCGACGTCGCCGGTGCGCGAGCGCTTTTCGCCACCTTCCAAGTAATGAAAGTGGATGTGATCGAAGGCGGGAAATACCTGGGTGCGATTGCCCGCCGGCATGAATTTGGAAATTTCATCCATGCAGGGGCGATCGTTGACGTGGCCGTCGGCGTCGATGATTTGCATTTGCTCGCTTACCTTTCCACGAAACTCTATGGGCTATAACAAGTTGGCTTTGGCAGTGTCAACGCGACTGGTTCAAGAGTTCACAAGTTGCCGGGTTCAACGTTGACCGGCGAATTCCAGCCGTGATAGTTGGAGTCTCTGTTAGGAGGATCAGATGAAAATTGTTTTGACGACTTTGACACTCATCGTGGCTCTGGCTCGAGCCTGTTTCGCCCAGGATGCGAAAACGATCGACGCCGCCAAGAAAGAAGGCGGCAAGGTGGTTATTTATGGCTCGCTGGAAAGTCAGGTGGTGGATGAAGTGCTCGCGGGTTTTCGCAAGAAGACCGGGCTCACGGCCGAGTACTGGCGCGCGTCGGCGATGAGCGTGATGAACCGCTCGATGAGCGAGTATCGCGCCGGCGCTCCGCTCTTCGACATCGTCATGAACAATTCCGACCCGCTGGTGATCATGGCCAACGAAGGCATGATCGCCAAGTACGATTCGCCGACGGCGAAGAAATACCCCAAGGACCAGATCGATCCGCGTCTCGGCCCGGTGAGCCGCTACGGCATCGTCGGCGTGGTGTTTCACAAGGGCTTGATCAAAGCCGAGGACGCGCCGAAGTCGCTCGAGGAACTGGTCAGCGCAAAATACAAAGGCATGCTGGTGATGGCCGATCCGACGTTGCACGTAACCACTATTCAATGGCTGTCGAGCCTGCATAAGATCATGCCCAAAGATCGCGCCGATAAATTCATCCGCGATTTGGCGGCAATGAAGCCGACCCTAGTCGAATCGATGCTGCCGGCGGCTGAACGCATGGCCAACGGCGAATTTCCCATCGCCCTGACATTCGTCAAGTACGCCTATTCGGCGGCAAAAGGCGGCGCGCCGCTGGATTACATGCGTGTCGACAAAATGCTCGGCGACGCCCATTTCGCTGTGCTCAGTGCCAAGGCGGCGCGTCCCAATGCCGGCAAAGCTTTTATCGATTACTATCTCGACGACGACAATATGAAAGTTCTCGCCCAAGCCGGCGAGTTCCCCAACCGCAAAGGGATCTACCCGCCGCTCCCGGGCGCGGATAAGATTCAATATGTACAGATGGAAGTGCTGGAAGCGAAAGCGTTCGAGGAAAAAAAGAAGGAGTTTGCCAAGATTTTTCTAAAATGATTACGAACGGTAAATCCTACTTGGATGATTAACGCCCAAGTGCTGGTGCCGGTGCAAACCGCAATCCTTTTTAATTTTGACTTGCGGGCAGTCAACCTGGATTCCGGCGTGCGCCGGAATGACGGAACGGGACGTGGAATGCTTAGAGCCCGCTCGGTTTCGGAGGCGGAATACTTTTCTGTGACTTGCTGATTCAACTAACCGATTCGCTTCAAGTTCAATCTGTACATATCCTTCCGCCGCACATAGCCTTCTGCGGCGCGGTGCATTTTTTCGATATTTTCATCCGTCAGTTCGCGGATAACTCTTGCGGGAGAGCCAACGATAAGTTTGCGTTCGCCGTAACTTTTACCTTCCGGCACCAAGGCGCCGGCTCCCACGAGACAGTCGTTGCCGATGACGGCGCTGTTCATCACTAACGTTTGAATGCCAATGAGGCAGCCGTCGCCGATGGTGCAACCGTGCAGCATAGCTTGATGGCCAATGGTGACATCGTCGCCGACCGTGAGGGGAAATCCCGGATCGGTGTGCAGCACGCTTCCGTCTTGGACGTTGCTGCCGCTGCCGATCGTAATCGAATCGTTGTCGCCGCGGATCACTACGCCGGGCCAGACGCTGGCGTTTTCACCCAAGATCACTTTGCCGATGAGCGTGGCTTCAGGAGCGACGTAGGCTGAAGCGGGGATGATCGGTTTATCGTCGCCGAGTTGGTAGATAGACATTAGTTTGCTCCCATAAATTTGTTCAAAACGTTCAAGCCGTCAACCGCTTCGCTCCGTTCAAGCCCCGACCTTTCTGCGATATGATCACGTGGGCTATCCTCCCCCGCGTCGCGGGGGAGGATTTAGGAGGGGGTTTGAGCGATTTGAACGGCTTCAACGGTTTGAACGAGTGGTTTCATCGAAGTCCAAAAAAATTGCGGCCTAGTTTAGTCAATACTTTCTTTCGTAGCTCCTGACTCGTCTCTGCCACTTCTGGAAATTTGCTCATCCATTCATAAGGCCGACAGGCGTCGACGATGGCGCGGGAATTCAAAAATACTTTCGAATCCGGGTGAATCATCGGGTCCAAAGCGCTTGACCAGCTGCGCCGCTGGATGTCGATGTCGTCGGCCGGATCGCAGCGCGTCGATAGCGCCCAGACGACGTCGTCGATTCTTGTCGGGTCGATGTCATCGTCGACAACGATGGTGAAGCGGTTCTGATAGCCGCCGGAGAAGCACTGCGACGCGATCATGCCGGCTTGCTTAACGTGTCCGGGATAGCGCTGCTTGACGGCGACG
>DATLCH010000076.1:0-2363 GCA_035526465.1 Candidatus Limnocylindrales bacterium
TTCCCAGGCCTACTCGACCCCAAGACCGGCAAAACACGGGTTCGGTCCGTAGATATTTATTCGCCGTCTTACAGAGTCGCCCGCGAATACATGATCCGTTTGGAAAAAGAAGATTTCCGAGACGAGGAAAAGCTCCGGCAATTGGCGCAGGCGGCGACATCGGCGCAGCACCTCTGTTCACCGGAGCAGTTTCGCGACCGTTATCAATATTTAACCACGGATTTGAGAGGCTGTAACTAACAGGAGAGCCGATGGCAAGCAAAGTCGCAATCAATGGATTTGGTCGCATCGGCCGGCTGGTGCTGCGTACCCTGCTCGAGCGCTGCAGGAATGAACTCGCCGTCGTTGCAGTCAACGACATGGCGGATTTGCAAACTAACGTACACTTGTTTCGCTACGATACGACCTACGGCACTTACCCAGGCAAAGTCGAG
Organism: Candidatus Limnocylindrales bacterium; assembly: GCA_035526465.1. Taxonomy (GTDB): domain Bacteria; phylum Desulfobacterota; class Binatia; order UBA9968; family UBA9968; genus DP-20. The sequence continues at coordinate 435 of DATLCH010000076.1, forward strand.
AGCGCCGACGGTGTCATGAAGATCGACGGCCAGTCCATCGCTGTGCTCAACCAGAAAGAACCCGCCCGCCTGCCCTGGAAACAGCTCGGTGTCGACATAGTCATCGAGGCGACCGGCGTTTTTACCGACGGCGCGCAAGTACGCGCGCATCTCGAAGCCGGCGCCAAAAAAGCCATCATTACCGCGCCGGCCACCAACGAGGATATCACGCTAGTGTTAGGCGTGAACGACGGCGCCTACAATCCCCGCAAGCATCATATCGTCTCCAACGCTTCGTGTACGACCAATTGTCTCGCGCCCATGGCAAAAGTGTTGCACGACGTCTTCGGTATCGAACGCGGGTTGATGACCACCGTTCATTCTTATACCAACGATCAGAGAATCCTCGATCTGATGCACAAAGACCTGCGCCGGGCCCGCGCGGCGGCGATGAACATCGTGCCGACGAGCACGGGAGCGGCCAAAGCGATCGGTTTGGTGATGCCGGAATTGAAAGGCAAACTGCACGGCCTATCGCTGCGCGTACCAACGTCGACGGTTTCTGTGGTCGACCTGGTCGTCGATCTTAAAAAAAACGCCTCAGTGGAATCGATCAATGCAGCGCTTAAAGAAAAGGCTGAAGGCCAGATGAAAGGCATCCTCGCGTTTTGCGACGAGCCTCTGGTATCGAGCGACTTCCGCGGTAATGCCGCGTCGTCCATCATCGACGGGCTTTCCACCGTAACACTCGAAGGAAAGATGGCTAAGGTCTTAAGTTGGTACGACAACGAGTGGGGATACAGCTGTCGGGTTGCCGATTTGGCGAAACTAATGGTAGCTAAAGGACTGTAACGAGGAGCAGAGCCATGAACGCTAAAGACATAATGACCCGCGATATTATTACCGTCAGTCCGACCATGAGCGTGAAAAATTTAGCCATGGCGCTGATCAAGAATCAGATCAGCGGCGCACCGGTGGCCGGCAAAAACGGTAAAATTGTCGGCGTCGTTTCCGAAGCCGATCTCATCGCCAAGAGCGGCAAAGACGTCAAATCGATCATGAGTAAAAAAATCATCAGCGTGAGCGAAGATACTTCGGTGGAAGAAATCGCCCGCTTGATGACCGCCCACACGATCAAACGCCTTCCGGTGATGAAGGACGGCGCCATCGTCGGGATCGTCAGCCGCGCCGATCTTGTCAGCGCCATCGCTCAAGGAGAGCATGTGGCGATCCACACACCGATCTACGATCTTTGAAATCCTCGCCGTAGCGATTAAAAGACTGTCTCTAGTCCGGCGGCATTCGAGCTTCACCGGAAACGGGAATAAAGAAGCGCGTCGACTTGCCAGTTGCGGCCGTTGGACCAAATTCTCCGTTTTCAGACGCTTCGCCTATGCAAGCGCGGATCTGACGATCAGCGCCTCAAGGCGCTTTCATGCCGCATCGTTGCCGGAGACAGTTCCGAATTGATTATCCAAGTACTCGGCGAAGATGCGGCAAACATCCATGGCGGAGAGGATTCCCGCCAGCTTGCCTTTGCGGGTGACGATTACCGAACCGATCCGCCGCACTCCCATTTGCGCAACCACCTCGTTCAACGGTGTATTGAACCCGACAATGTAGGGATTCGTCACCATGACGTCGCGGGCAAGCAGCCGGGCCTTTTGTTCCGGCGGTGCAATGCGCGGCACCAGATGGTGTAAATCGCGCTCTGATACTATGCCAACCAATTTGCCCTTTTCCTGAACCGGCAGGTGACGGATACCGTGATCGTCCATCATCTTCTCCAACCGGCCAACGGGGTCGTCGCTCTGGACGAAGTAGGGAAACGATGTCATAACCGCGCCGACGATCGGCATTTTTTTGGGTGACTTCACAAGCGCTCCTCCTTAATTTTGCGTAGTGGTTCAGGTCGAGTTAGTCACACGTCTTGATCATGACAAAAATTTC
>DATLCH010000018.1:0-3544 GCA_035526465.1 Candidatus Limnocylindrales bacterium
ATGCGCTTGACGCGGACCCGCACGAGTTTCAAAAAGGAGCAGTTGGGCGAGTGTAAGTTCGTCAAATTGCTTGGCAAGTACGGCTGGCGCGAATAGCGTCAAACAACGTAATCGCACTCTTCCGGTGTGACTGTCTTCGAATGCGTCTCAAGCCCGTCAAAGCTGGACTCCCAGGTGCCATGCGTTTCCGGTTACAACTGCTATGGATTGTGCTGTCTGTTCTGGCATTCGCCGGTTGTTCCTCGGTCAAGAGTCCGGCGCCAAAAGCGTCACCGAGGCCAGTATCAAACGTTTTTCATGTCGTCAAACCGGGCGAGAATCTTTTCCGCATTGGTAAGGCTTACGATATTTCGACTGAGGAATTGGCAAGGGCCAACCAATTACGGGATCCCAATCAGATCTACATTGGTCAAAGAATATATATTCCCGGAGCCAATCGACAACTGCCGGTGGATACCATCGCTCCTGCCGAAATAGCGCCGACGTCGCGCATCTCACCGACTGGGCACGCCTCCAGCGAACCATTGCTTTGGCCGGTTACCGGTACGATCAATTCAACCTACGGTCCACGCGGAGCGAGTTTCCATGACGGTATCGATATTGCGGCGCCGGAAGGCACGCCGATCCAGGTCATCGAGGGCGGCGAAGTGATTTATAGTGATCAGCTTCGCGGCTACGGCAATATCGTCATTGTGCGCCATCAAGGAGGCATCGTTTCAGTATACGCGCATAACCAAATCAATTTAGTGCGCGAAGGACAGCAGGTCGGCAAAGGCGAGGTGATTGCCCGAGTTGGCAGCACCGGACGAGTGACCGGACCACATTTACATTTGGAAATTCGCCAGAACAACAGCGCGCAAGATCCGTTGCGCTATTTGCCGCAGTTGTGCTGCATACAGGCTTCCGATAGTGTGTCGCCGAAAGAATAGGGGATGTGGGTCATGAAAGAGCTCGGGAAAATTCGCAACGACGTCGTCGGCAGCTTGCTGAGGCCCACGAAGCTGAAAGATGCGCGCAACCAATACGATGAAGGTAAACTTACACTCGAACAGTTGCGCGAAATTGAAGATCAAGCTATTCGCGAAGCAGTCAAGCTGCAAGAGTCCATCGGATTATCCGTAGTGACTGACGGAGAGTACCGCCGGCTTAATTTTCAGGATAGTTTCGGCGAGTCCGTGTCCGGTTACGACGCGGGCAAGCCGAGTCTGAAGTTTTACGAGAGCCGCGTCGAAGGCAGCAGTCCGTTACGCCGCTGGGAGATTCCCGACCGCGGTGAGCAGAAGGGTACCGCGGTCGCACAGCGCCGGCCGGCGGTGGCAAAGCTCGGCTTGACGCGCAACGTGCCGGCGGCGGAATTTAATTTCTTACGCCAAGTCGCTGACAGGCCCGGCAAAGTTGCCTTGATCGGTCCCGATCGTATCTCGCAGAGATTCGACTGGCAGAACTCCAAAGCTATTTATTCCGGGCTCGACGAGTTTGTCGACGACGTCGTCAAGGTAGAGCGTGAGATCATAAATGGATTGGTCCAGGCCGGTTGTCTCTACGTGCAAATCGATGCCCCAGGTTAGACAGCTTACGTGGATCGGCCTTCGCTCGATGCCATGCGCGGCCGCGGTGAAGATCCGAAAGAAAACTTCAGCCGCTCAATCAGAGCCGATAATGCCGTGCTCGCGGGTTTCGACGATGTCACATTCGGCATCCATCTTTGCCGCGGCAACCAACGCAGCATGTGGCACCGTGAGGGCACTTACGATGAGATCGCCGAGCGGCTGCTCAATGAATTGAATCATGATCGCTTTCTCTTCGAGTATGACACGCCGCGTGCGGGCGGCTTCGAACCGTTGAGATTCTTGCCTAAAGGGAAGGTGATCGTCTTGGGTTTGGTGAGCACCAAGGTGCCGCAGCTCGAAACCGTCGACGAGCTCAAACGGCGCATCGATGCCGCCGCCAAGTACACGCCCCTCGAGCAGATCGCCATCAGTCCCCAGTGCGGCTTTTCCTCCGATGTCGTCGGTAATTTAATCAGCGATGACGATCAACGGCGCAAACTTGAGGTGGTGGTGGAGACGGCACGCCAGGTTTGGGGATAGGCGTTGCTTAGCTGAGTCGGCGAATTTAAATTCTAGAACTTCACGGCTGGAGAGGTGTCAGAGTATGGGTGACGATATTGCCAGAATTCGGGCAGCGATTCGCGATATCCCCGACTTCCCCAGGCCGGGAATTGTCTTCAAAGACATTACGCCGTTATTGAGCAATGGTCCTTTGTTCGGCAAGACCGTCGACTTGATTGCTGAGCGCTATCGTGGCCAAAAAGTCGATACCGTGTTGGGGATCGAGTCACGCGGATTTATCTTCGGATCAGTGCTCGCTTATAAGTTGGGCGCGGGATTTAGCGTCGTGCGCAAGCCCGGCAAGCTGCCCTACGAAACCCACAGCGCCGATTACGAACTCGAATACGGCAAGGATACGTTAGAAATTCATGTCGATGCGGTGCCGCGCGATGCCAGGGTGGTGATCGCCGACGACTTGATCGCCACCGGCGGTACCGCCGCCGCCACCGCCGAACTGGTATCGAAACTCGGCGCCACTGTGGTCGAATGTGCCTTTGTAATCGAGCTCAGTTTTCTTCATGGCCGAGAAAAACTAAAGCCGCACAAGGTTTTTTCCGTGCTCCAGTACGACTCGGAATAGATTGGCAAAATCTCTGTTTTTGCAGCGTTTCCGTTCCTTGACTTCACTTCGTATTCGTCTATAAATTGAGATCAGTGTGACTGATTCGCCGTGCCAATGTCAGTCCAGCGCGACATGCCGTTGTCAGACCATCTTAGGATCGATAATCGATGAAACGTATTGAACAGATGACTCTGTGGGAGAGGCTCTATTTCCCTGAAATTTTTCGTGGACTGATGGTTACCGGCGGTCGCTTCTGGCGAAATTTAGCAATTCATGCGCTGCAAAAGTTCGGACTCGCCAAAGATACGAGCGCCGCAATGACGGTGCAGTATCCGGAAGAGAAGTGGGTTTATCCAGCGACCTATCGCGGTCGTCACCGGCTTACCCTGAAACCCGATGAGACTGTGCAGTGCACAGCCTGTTATTTATGCGCCACCGCGTGTCCGGCCGAGTGTATCTACATCGAGGCCGGCGAGTATGCCGACAAGTCGGTGGAGAAGTTTCCCATACGCTATGAGATTGATACCTTGCGCTGTATCTACTGCGGATACTGCGTCGAGGCCTGTCCCTGCGATGCAATCCGCATGGACACGGGAACTCACCCAGGCAATTTGGGTTTTAGCCGCAAGGATTTCGTCGAAACCAAAGAAGTGTTGATGCAAAGATCGAAGGATTTAGCCGAGAAGGGCAAAGAAGGGCTTTACGAAGAATACGTCAAACCTTACCGCCACGTCTAAGCACGGCGGCGGTGTTCCAGCCGAAGGAGGCAAGATCATGGCAAATACGCAATCCACAAATGGCGCCAATCCGAATGGCCTTACGACCCAACCGCTGCCGGCCTCGCACAAGGTATATGTGCATAGTCATCACC
>DATLCH010000080.1:0-5553 GCA_035526465.1 Candidatus Limnocylindrales bacterium
ATGGAGGAGGTCTTCTTCACCGCTTCTTTCGCTTCGGCTTCCTGCTTGGCCTTTAGCTTCGCCAGCTGCTCCCGTTCCTTCTTGACGAAATACTCGTCCTCCTGCGCTTTCTTGCGTTCATCCCACTTGTTCGCCATCACCAACCTCCAGAAGTAAATCTAACTATGCCAGCACCTTCTTCAGCCACTTCGCCGTGCTGGCAACCGATTTGTCTGCGGCATCGCGATTGGCCGCGTTCTTACTCGACGGATTGTTGAGAAAGGCATGGCCGGCGCCTGGATACATCTCGATTTGAAATTTTTTCTTGTGCCGCTCCAGACTCTCGCGAAACATTTCGATTTCGGTCTGCGTCGTGCCGGAGTCATCGGTGCCGTAATGGCACAGCATCGGTGCCGTAATGCTTTTGAGATCCTCGGGATCGGGAAACATGCTTTGGTAGTAAATCACCCCGGCATCAAAGACCTTCGACTGCGCCAAGGCATACAATGCTAGCCCTCCGCCCATGCAGAAGCCGAGCACCGCAACTTTCTTCTTGCCCACCGATGGCAATTTGCGCAGATAAGGCACACTGTCGACGATGTGGTTTACGGCGCGGGGAATATCCAAGGACGTTTTTTTGAGCGCGCAGTCTTCGAGGGTGTGGTAGGTCTTCCCATGAAAGAGATCCGGCGACAGGCAGACAAAACCCTCTTGGGCGAAGCGACGCGTCACCGCTCTCTGACCGTCGTCCAGTCCTCGGTAGCCATGCACCAATACGATTGCCGATCGCTCCCCGCCTGTCGTCGGTCGGGAGAGAAATCCATCAACGACGTCTTTGCCGCTGCGGTGCGCCGCGTGCATAGACACGATCCGTTCAGCCATATTTCACGTCCCGGTGCTGAAAACGCTGCGCTTCAACTGGCAAAGTTATTCATGTAAGGCAGTTTTTTGGCAGTCTCTTTAACCCGATCGAGGTTGGCCCGTAGGAGCGCCGTGGAATCCCATGATCCCATGGTTAACGCCGTGCGGTAGGTGTCCGGCAGATCGATGGCTACCTTAACCTTGCCGTAGGTTAACGTCTTGTTTTCGATGTCGACGGTATATTCGATCTTGGGATTTTCCTCGACGCTCTTCATCAGCTGCTGCATGTCTTGTTGGCTCACAGTCACCGTTGGCACACCCATCATGGTGCAATTGCCTGCGAAGATCGCCGCGAAGGATTCGCCGACGATAACTTTAATACCGAAGCGGTTGAGCGCTTGCGGCGCATGCTCGCGCGACGAGCCACAGCCGAAGTTCTTGTTGACGAACAAGATCGACGCGCCGCTATACTCGGGATCGTTGAACGGATGATCTTTCTTTTTTCCGTCGCTGGTGTAGCGTTCGTCGAAGAATGGATAATCGCCCATGCGCGCGAAGCTGACTTCTTTCAAATAACGCGCGGGAATGATCCGGTCGGTGTCGATTTCGTTGCCACGCATTGGCAAGGCCGTACCCGTGACTTTGACGATCTTAATAATCTCGCTCATGTTGTCCTCAGCTACTCATACTGACGCACGTCGACGACTTTGCCATTGAGCGCGGCTGCCACCACCATGGCCGGGCTCATCAATAGGGTTCGGCCTTGCGGGCTACCCTGCCGACCGATGAAATTACGGTTCGATGACGACGCGGAAACTTCCCGGCCGTTGAGCTTATCCGGATTCATCGCCAAGCACATTGAACAGCCCGCCTCACGCCACTGAAATCCCGCTTCTTCGAAGATCTTGTCCAGGCCTTCTGCCTCGGCAAGTTTCTTCACCTCGGCAGAACCGGGCACTACTAGCGCGCGCACGTTGGGATTTACCTTTCGCCCCTTGGCAATCTTTGCCGCTGCACGAAAATCCGCGAGCCGGCCGTTGGTGCAAGAACCGATAAACGCAACGTTCACCGGAGTGCCGATGATCGGTGCACCCGGCGTCCAGCCCATATGCTCGTAAGCCTTCTTGGCGCTTTCGGGGTCGTTTGAGTTATCCGGGAGCGGCAGTTTTTCCGAGACCCCCACCGACTGCCCCGGGTTTATGCCCCAGGTCACCGTCGGTTCAATGTCTTTACCTTCGAAGTTCACGATATCGTCGAATTTGGCATCGGCATCGGATGCAATGGTCTGCCAGTACTTGACCGCTCTGTCGAACGCCTCACCTTTGGGCGCATAGGGCCGGCCTTTTATGTAGTCGAACGTAGTCTGGTCGGGATTGACGTAACCCACCAAGGCGCCGCCTTCGATGCTCATATTGCACACGGTCATGCGTTCTTCCATGTTCATCCGGTCGATCACGTCACCGCCGTACTCGTAAGCGAAGCCCTTGCCGCCACCAACACCCAATTGGCGAATGATGTGCAGCGTCACATCCTTGGCGTAAACGCCGGTGGCAAGTGCGCCGTTGACATTGATACGGCGGACTTTCAATTTGTCCATGGCCAGAGTTTGAGTCGCCAAGACGTCGCGCACTTGGCTGGTGCCGATGCCGAAAGCCAAGGTGCCAAAGGCTCCATGGGTGCTGGTATGACTGTCGCCGCATGCCAGCGTCATGCCCGGCTGTGTCAAGCCCAACTGCGGGCCGATGACATGGACGATGCCTTGGTTCATGCTGTCGAGGCCGAAAAATTCCACGCCGAACTGATTAACGTTTCGTTCCAAAGCTTGAGTAAGATCTTCCGCCTCTTGATCCTTGAATGGCCGCTGGCGTAGGTCGGTAGGAACAATATGGTCCACGGTCGCAAACGTCCGATCGCGAAACGCCACGTCCATACCTTTTTCCCTGAGCATGTCGAACGCCGGCGCGGTGGTGATCTCGTGAATTAAATGAAGCCCGATAAAGAGTTGAGTTTGACCGGTCGGCAGAATACCCACCGTATGCGATTGCCAAATCTTATCGTAAAGAGTCCGTTCGGCCATCAAGAATTTCTCCTTCGGCGGGGATAATATCGGTCGGTATCTGGGACTTCAAGAGCTCGAATAGCAAAGACAATCCCGATTCAGCGGAGACGAGAATAGCTTACGAGACACCAGTGTATGGGTCGAGACGGCTGCTCTTCTGGAGTGATGAAAAGAGCCGCGCGGCACTTACCTGAACGGAATCTGATCCGATTACCTTGAACACTAGGCAGCCATTCTAAAGCCGCCGCTATTTCTCCCGTGGATCTCCTACGGGACTTGTAGCACGGCTGCCCCTATTGTCAGGCTTGCCAGTCATCGGCACAAAACGCACAGGCAGGATTTTGAGCGGCTCCATTCCCGCCGACGTTCGGCGCAAAATACGCAGTTGCTGAGTGACGGTGCCGACCGGAATCGCCATTAAACCGCCGATCTTCAGCTGCTGCACCAGGGGCGCCGGTACCTCGTCCGGCGCTGCTGTCACCATAATGCGGTCGAACGGCGCGTGTTCGGGCCATCCGAGATAACCATTGCCGATGCGGACTGCTATATTGTGATAGCCGAGGGTTGCGAGCGTCTCACGCGCCCGTTCGGCCAAAGACGCGACGATCTCGAGCGTATACACCTCCTTCGCGAGTAAACCCAAAACAGCCGCTTGATAGCCCGATCCCGTGCCGATCTCTAACACGCGATGAGCTGATTCGATAGCCAACTCCTGAGTCATGAAAGCAACGATATATGGCTGTGAGATCGTCTGACCGTGACCGATAGCAACGGGAAAGTCACCATAGGCCCGAGTACGATCGGGTTCCGGAACAAATAGATGCCTCGGCACGGCCAGCATCGCGTCGAGCACCCGGGCGTTATGAATGCCGCGCGTGCGAAGTTGCTCGTTGATCATGCGCTGACGTTGCGCGTTCCAGTCGCTCGAGACAGCTCGGTTCTCACCCGAAGTGCATCCGGTAATGAAGACGAGATTGGCGAGGAAAAGCGTAACGATCGACGCAATACTACGTGAGATGATCAGGCGGAGATCGGAATGTTTGCCTGACGATCCTCTATGTAGCCGACCAACCGATCGAGAGTTCACTGTTACGTCTCACGGTCCTAATTGTAAGTACTTCGTTGCGAACGTCGTGATGTTGCCAATTGGCAACGGATGCTGGATCAGTGATTGTTGGATTCCGCAATTTCAAAAAAATTACTCCGCTGCTCTATTATCCCAGTCCTTACATGCAATGTTTCTTCACCCACTCGACAATTTCACACCGTTTAGCGAACCATAAATCGGGAAACGATTTGGCGTACTTGATGCAGTCGTCATAGACCTTTCCCGTCGCTGGAAATGCCATTTGGCAATGCATAGCCAGCGTGAGCATTTTCGGCTCCGTCTGCGATTCCTCATAGAGAAGATCAAATTCATCTTTGAAGGAATTGAAAACGTCCCGCGCGGTAATGCCGCGGCGATACATGCCGGTATCGTTAAGACCGCTGACGGCGTTTTTGTACGGCACGATAATCATGGTCTTGCCGTTTACCACGGCAGGATACGGGTTATCGTCATTCACCGCGTCGCCATGCCAGGCAAATCCTTCATCTGCGAGGATGCCCAAAGTGCGCTCAGTGTGGCGCATGCCGGAAGTCAACCAGCCGGTCGGACGCACGCCGGTGAACTCCTCGAACATCTTGGCGCAGGTGCGGATCTCGTCGCGCTCCCCGTCCGCCGTCAATTGTGTAAGTTGAATATCTTCCGCGTAAGAATGGCCGACAATCTCATGGCCACGCTGGTGCACGGCCCTGACTGCCTCAGGATAACGATGGATGCAGAGCGCATTGGTGTTGAACGATGCCTTGACGCCGTATTTGTCAAGAATGCGCAGAATGCGCCAGATCCCGGTGCGGCCGCCGTAGTCGTTTTCACTCGCCGTGCGGCAGTCGTACTGCGACACCACATCATCTTCCTTGATCGGATTGGAACCGCCGACATGATGCGTGCGCCGGTGCTTGGCGTTGGGGATTTCGGTCCACGCTTCTAAATTACCCGCCAGCGCAATTGCCATCCGCGCGCCCTGCGGCCATTTTATTTTGATCTTTTTCGCCTTTGAATAAACATCGTAGAAATTATCGTGCTGGGGCATCATGGGCTGGCCTCCTCCTCCAATGACCGAACAGAATTATACCGCATGGGTATAAGTAAATCGCCGAGGGGTGTCAATTAGGCACGGTCGTAATTTACTTGTACTAGGTACAGTCCCTCCGGTGGCGCAGTGTATCCGGCCTTGGTGCGATCGCGCGCATCGAGCAACTCGGCAAACGACTGCGGCTTTCGAATCCCACGGCCGACATCGGCGAGGGTACCGACGAGATTGCGCACCATGTGGCGCAGAAAAGCGGTGCCTTCGATGGTATATACCAAGAGTTCGCCGCGCCGTTCGATATGGGTGTGATAGATCGTGCGGACTGGGTGGGTTGCGTCGCAATTGGCGGCGCGGAAAGATGAGAAATCATGCTCGCCGATCAAGCATTCGATGGCCTTGGCCATGGCATCAACGTCCAACGGTTCGTGAATGTGCCACGCGCGATGACGGTGGAAAGGCGAAGGCGTTGCCCGGTTGAAAATCCGATACTCATACAAACGGCTTCGGCCATCTCGACGT
>DATLCH010000086.1:0-11316 GCA_035526465.1 Candidatus Limnocylindrales bacterium
AATAGCAGCAAAATGGCGAATGGGAGACCGACAATCCAGCCGTTCGACAACATGGCCACGGCCTCCCGTCCGACGTCACTGCCAATGTGTCATGCTACCGGTGGGACGCGCCCGCGGAAGAGATGCACCAGTAGTAAAACAAGTCCCACGAGAAACAGGATCCAGCCGATCTGGGTTGCCACAGAGGCAACTCCCGCTAAGCCGAGTAATCCTGCAATAATCCCAATCACCAAAAATGTCAGTGCATAATTAAGCATGACTCCTCCTTGTTTGATTCACTCATAACTACCCCATGCGCAGCCCAAGGTAGTTAGTAAATGATCGAACCTTTTTCGATTTGCTGCTTGCGCTCTTCGTATTGTCGCCGGGTAATTCGTTCGTTGCGCAGGTCTTCATCCAACCTGTCCATCTGTCGTTTGTTATTAATTTCATACCCCCCGCCGGTCGCCAATGTACCCAACGCCGCACCACCTAGAAAGGCGCACCCCTGTTGGGTCATTGCTGCGAGGACGATTAAAAGTAAATATTTCTTCATAACTATCAAATCTCCTTTTCTCTAAACTTGACTGTAGTTAGAGCAATCGTGATGCCATCGGGAGACTTCGGATAAGCCTGAGATTTAACAGAAATTGCCCAAGTAAAATTAGTTTTTTCCGATTTTGGGACAAGGAAAATCTACTAGAAGGTTTTTCTCTGACACTGCCGTTTAACTAATAAAAACAGCGATTATTCTGGTTGTTCTGCGGTTGCTGAAACGTCGCCGTCAGCATTGATGGGAAGATGAATCCGGAAAGTCGTGCCTCGGTTCGGCTGGCTTTCCACGGAAATGCTACCGCCGTGCGCCTTGGCAATGCGATTACAGATCGGCAAACCAAGGCCGAGACCGCGCCGCTTGTTGGCGGTATAGAACGGCTGGAAGATGCGCGGCAGCATCTCGCTACCAATACCCGCGCCGGTATCGGCAACGATCAACATGATACCGCTTGAACCGTTCTTGGCGGCTCCTAAAGTAAGCTGGCCGCCCTGCGGCATCGCATCGATAGCGTTCAAGCTTAAATTGAGTAACATCTGCTGAATTTGCTGCATGTCAGCGCGTACTCTCGGTAAATCATCGGCGACGCTGACCGACGTGCCGACGCGACTTTTAGCGGCGCGGTTGGAAATCAAGTCTAAAGTTTTCTCGACGATCGGTTTCACGTCGAGTTCAGTGAATTCCGCCTTGCGCGGACGGCCGAATTCAAGCAACTCCTGCACAAGTTTCTCACAGCGCCGTGCCTCCTCGGCAATGATCTGGACATGGTGGAAATTAGCATCCGCGGGATCCATCTCTGCGAGCAATCCTTGGGCGAAACCCAGAATAATACCCAGCGGATTATTGAACTCGTGGGCCATAGACGCGGTAAGTTCGCCAACGGCAACTAAACGACCCGACGCCAGTAACTGCTGTTCTAGTTCTCCGGCCTGCCGGCGCAGCACCTCTTCATTGTTTCGCAAAAGCTGCGCTTGGCGCTCGAGAAACTCGTCTCTATCGCGCAACTCGGCTTCGATGCGATCTCGCAGCCGAGATTGCTCACGCAACAGCTCTGCGGCACGCTGGAGATTGTGTGACACATCGTTTAACTCGACGATCGCCAATGCCGGCGGAGTTTCATTTAAGCGCCCCTCGCCCAACGCCTTCGCCGATTCCGATAGCTTTCGTATTGGATCAGCCAGGCCTCGTGCAAATCGCGATGCCAACCAAAACCCCGCAAGGCAGCAGAGCACTGCGGCACCTATGATGGAAGCCAATGAGCGCCACAACAGGCCGCTTACCTGCGTCGCCGGCACGATCAGCGCCACCGACCAGCCAAAATAAGGCAGGGTGCTCACCGCCGCATAGGAAAAAATTCCTTCACGAGTTTTGCCGGTAAAGATTTTTTCTCCGCCTGGGACCTGTTGCAGCAGCGGCCCCGCGGGTTGGCCAACCGACACTTCCGGCGCGAGAGTACGCGCGACCACGACTCTGCGGTCATCGATGATAGTGCCGATCCAATCGGCGGGAAGTTTTTGGCGCATGAGGATTGCGGCGAAGACATCGCGACCTAGTGCTGCCGTTAGCACATGAATGACTTTATTCTCGCGCACCACCGGCACAGAGATTTGCACCCGGCCGTCGAGCCCGCCGGAGAATCCGCCGACCGACGGCCGCTTGTGTTGAACGACCTGATCGAGAGTGCCACGGTCGAGCGCGGCGAGACTAACGCCGGGCTTGGTATTTGCCAGCAACGGTCGCCCCGTCGTGTCGAAAAGCGCGACGCCGGCCCAGTTGGGCTGGCCATTGAGAACGCGCCAGGCGCTACGGCTGAATTCTTGAACTGTGCCAGCGTCGAGGGCTTCCAACGATGCCAGTGCCTCCAATACCGTGATATTGGCTTGAAATTCCTTCTCGACCGCGGCGCTCAGCGCACGTGTAGTCTCTTGCAGTCCGAGAGTCAGAGTCACCTGCTCCTGGCGGGCAAACAAAACGATTAATATTGCGGAAAAAATAATTAGGGGTGCCAAACCAATAAAAATTAGTTTGACCAGATGGGTGCGCAACGTGGGTGGGCCGAGGGCAGAAACAAAAGCAGGTGCCATAAGAGAGTACCGCACAGCGCACCGTAACCGACCCATTCTCTCGCGGAATTTTTCAGACGAGAGACTGGATGGTTTTCATCAACTCCTGAAGGTCGACCGGTTTAGTCAGAAACGCCGAAGCTCCTTTTTCATGAGACTGTCTGATTGCTCCACCGGTCGGGTAAGCTGTCATGACTACGACTCGCATCATCGGCATGCGCCGCTTCAACTCGGCTAGAAGCGTCAGCCCGTCCATCGGTCCCATTCTTATGTCGATCAAAGCTAGTTCGAAAGTTCGCGCTTCGAGCAACTCTAACGCTTGCTCTGCGCTCGCCGCGGTTTCCACCGCGTAGCCGCGATTGCTCAAAAACCAATGAAGCAGCGAAAGAAAGTTTTGTTCGTCGTCGACTACCAAAACCGCTTTGCCGGGTACTTCACTGGTTTGCCGCGATGGATCTGCTGCCAGTGACTTCATTTAGCCGATCCTTCGTCCCGGGTCGATCCTCAATGCCAGCTTCGCGAACAAATCCCCTCGCTGCCAAATAGTCTGCACAGCATATACGCCGCCAGAATATTTGTCTCGCGCTGATTTACCGCAGTGGCGGCGTTGTTTTCTCGCAACACTGAAATTACTTCATTGATGGTGACTTCTACATCTTGCACATCTTGTTGTTCCATAAAAGCTCCCGAGCGTCATTAACAACGAGTGCGCAATTCGCGTGCCACGACAGAGCGGGTAGAAATCGCAGCCTTTGAACAATTCAGGTACCGACAAATCAGCGGATTTCCTTCTTGAAGGAGATTTTCCGATAGTCATGCTGGGACAGAGTACCGCTCCAGGCGGCACTCAATCGCATCGCACGCCAGCTCGAACGCAGAAAGCCTAAAGTAATTCTTCTAATTCGAAACGATCTCGGCTCAAGAATCGTCCTTGGGCCAAAACCTGGTCACCGCGACGCAGGCGATGGACCTGTTCGGCGACCGGCGCATGCGCATTGGGAGAGAGCGATACGCGCACGTTGTTTCCGGAGCGCTCGCGCAATTCGAACGCGCCGCTGTCCAAATCGATTCTTTCGACAGTGCCTTCGATTCTTTGAGATCCGGCGCCGGATTGGCGCGCTTGCCGATCTTTACTGCTCTGTTCGAGTCGAAGCAGATTGGTGGAACTCCCGCGCTGACGATCACGTACTTGCAACGCGACGATGTCGCCAACCTCCAACGAACTCAGCGGATAATCGCGACCGCGGTAGAGGAGTTGAGTGTTTTCTTCCAAACGAATCGTTTGCGGCGTAGCGCGGCGGCCGTCTTCTGTTGAGCGCAAGTAGATTTGGTTAACTCGAAGGTCGATACCGGTAATCTCGCCGACTATTTCGTCGCCGTCGAGTTGGGGCGTCGGCCGTTTTATTATCGCAATATTCTCGCAGGCGGCGCTTGCCATTAGCGCAATCAAGCCCACCATCGCCAATATTTTACTGAGATGTTTTTTCATTATTTCCTCCGCGCTCGGAAGGCCACGCAAGTACTTGAAGCGCACCTCTCGCTCGACTGACTGATCGAATCTTGTCGGCCAGTTTTCCTACCGCAGGCGCTCCGGCTCAGCGCTTGGCGTGACCCGGCTTGCCAGGTTTACGGCGCCACTCGGTACGCGCAGCCTCGGCCATTTGCACATACTCCTGCCGAATCACGTCCAGTTCGGCTTCCTCGAGCTCTTCTAGATTGAGCAGCGCATTTTGCGCCCCTTTGCTGACGCGAATTAGTTCGTCGAGCTTTATCTGAATCGCTTCGGAGTCACGGTTCTGGGTATTCTGAATTAAAAATACCATCAGAAAAGTTATTATCGTTGTGCTCGTGTTGATAACCAGTTGCCATGCATCGCTGTAGCCAAACAGCGGCCCGGTGAGCGCCCACACAACGACCGTGCTGAAAGCGATGATAAACACCACTGGTCGGCCGGTGTGGCGAGAGATGGCTTTGGCGAAACTGGTGAACCATGAAGTTGATTTAGTGGGTCGCATAGCTCTCCTTCGCGAAGCTCGAACCATCAGACGGTGGCTTTACATCAGCTCCATCGCCGGCGCTAAGAATTGAGATTGAATGGCCATCGGCGGAACGAAGCTGGGCCATACGGCTTCACGGCAAAGCCCATGCCAATGAACTCCGGAAAGAAGCAAAAGGATTTCGGTATCGGATTAAATAATCTTCTTTGAAGATTTATTTCTTAATGAGAAAGGCAAACTTTCGAATGGTCTAGGCTGGAAAACACCCGTCGTACCAAAAACTGCCGATAAATTGCAGTTCTAATGAAAAAGCGCTTGACGCATTTCCTCGGATGGAAGATCGATTTTTCGGGTTGACAATTCCAACCCGCGCGCCTCCATGGCGCAGCGAAAACAAACGATGATGTCGAGCAGGACAACGCCGTTCTCCTCGCTTGAAACGCGGTAGGCATCGCCCTCGCTAAGTTCGTTACAGTGGCGGCATGTGAATTCCATGGTTTTCGATGCAGCAAACACTGTGCCGTTCTTATTCACGATAGAGTGGTAAACAGTTCATTTATGCTGCTCCAGATTTGATAATTTAGCACCATTGCTGTTGTGGAACTGAGACAAAGCATGCCCCAATTAGGTTCCCGCATTCTGCGTTTAGGAGCTTAAGACACACGCAGCAGTGAGCCCAAATACCGCAGCGATCTAGCTGTCATTATTCAGTAATTCGAGAATGCCACGGAGCGGAACGTCGACCCAATCGGGCCGGTTGTTGAGCTCGTAATTCAGCTCGTAGACGGCTTTGTCGAGGACGAGAATGTCGAGCAAGGTTTTTAAATCTTCGCGGCTTTTGGCTAGAAAACTGCCGCGTCCGGCAATTTGCAGATAGCGGCGCAAGAACGCGACGCTGACCCACAGATTCCATAATCGCATCCAGGGAGCGAGGGCGACAACATCGTCGGAGCGGTGACCATTTGTCCGCAGACCGACGATCGTCGCATAGTCAAAGGACCGCAGCATACCGGCGACATCGCGGAGCGGCGAACGCTTGATGCGGCGCTCGCCAAGCGTCCGCGCCGGCTCGCCTTCAAAGTCGACAATGACGAAATCTTTGCCGGTGAACAGGACTTGGCCCAAATGGAAATCACCGTGGCAGCGCAGGCGCACTGCGGCAATTTTTCTTTCGATCAAAACATGATAGCGCCCCATCAAGCGGTTTTCCGCCGCCAGTACGTCGGCCGCTTGAGCGCGACACCCTTCGGGAATATTCGCCATGCGCTCGCGCAAAAGCGAAAAAGTTTTATAAGCGAATGTGCGCAGGCTCTGATAGAGCGAGTGGCGATAGTGCGGTGTAAACGGTTCCGGCGAGAAGTTGACGTCGTCGCTAACGCTCGCCAAGGCCAAGTGCATTTCAGCCGTGCGCTGACCGAGCAAACCAGCCAACGCCAGATAGCCGCCGATCGCTGCCTGCGCCGCTCCTGGTGTTTCGCCATCGGCGAGATCGATGAGATGACGGCGCGGGACCGGCAGCTCCGACTCTTCGTATTTGCGCGCCAAGCAATGCTCGAAGTACTGCTTCAGGTTGTCCAGGGTGTAGCTCCAGCCGTCAGTTTCGTGCACGACCCAGCCTTGTAGGATCGCCGCCAATTTGGGTTCTTCACCGGGACAGCGTAGTTCAATGTGTCCGGCGAGCGGCGGCAGGTTGCGAAAGGCAGTTTTCTCGTTGAGAAACCGGACGATCTCCAGATCAGGATTGATACCGCTGTGCAGTCGGCGGAAAAACTTCAGCACCAGGCGGTCGCCAAATACTACCGATGTATTGCTCTGTTCGCCTTTGACCACCGTGGCGGGCGGGATAATCAGCGGTGGCGCGATCAATTTGCGCAGAGCCCGTGTGGGAACTCCCCTGAGCTCGCCTTTCTCGCCTTTGAGGCTGCGGCGCCGAGCAATGCTGTCGAGCATCGACTGGGCGAAATCCCTATCGGTCAGCGCGTCGTACAAAACTCCCGCGCTTGCACCGTCGTCCTCTTTGACCAATTGGGCAACGATCGCTGGACCCCGACCTTGACGCAATTCAGCAGCGCGCGCGCCGTCCGCGAAACCCAGAGCCAAGAAATATTCCTCGGCCGGGCCTTCGGTGTACTGCACCTGCACGGTGCTCACGTAGACCACAGTGCCGCTGAAGCGCATGGGAATGGTGTCGATCAGGCTGATCAATCGGATGCGCCGCGCTTTACCGCCGAACCAACGGCAACGGCCCAGGTATTCCGGCAGTGCATCGGTCAGCGCGGTCGTGCCGCTCCGCAAGTCGAACAGTTCCTCCCACGAGCTGGCAATCTTGATGGCGACCGCGCTCGTCCCCTGGTTATTCCTTTCGATCACTTTTGGGGTTTCGAGTTTGAACCAATAAAAGCCGTGCGGGCTCAAGGTGAGAAAATAGGGCACCGCTCCGATCGACGGGAAACGGCTTTGGCCGAAAAGTTCCAGGGGCACCATGCCTTTGAACTGCGCCAAGTCGAGCTCGACGTATTGCGCGAAGCGGGCCAAATTGGCGACGGCGAGAATTACCTCGTCGCCGTAGCGCCGGATAAACGCCAGCACCTTGTGATTGGCGGGGTATAGAAACTCCATCGTCCCCCGGCCAAACGCCAGATAGCGCTTGCGCAGAACGATCAGCCGTTTCATCCACCACAGAAACGAGCTCAAATTTTGTTGCTGCGCTTCGACGTTTACGGTTTCGTAGTGATGCTCAGGATCGATAATCACCGGCAGATAGAGCCGCTGCGGATTGGCGCGTGAAAAGCCGGCATTGCGGTCGGCACTCCACTGCATGGGTGTACGCACGCCGTTGCGATCACCGAGATAAATATTATCGCCCATGCCGATCTCATCGCCGTAATATAAGACCGGTGTTCCCGGCAACGAAAACAGCAGACTTTTCAGTAACTCCATTTTGCGCCGGTTGCCGGCGAGCAACGGCGCCAAACGGCGGCGAATGCCCAGATTGATTCGCGACTGCGGATCGGTGGCATAGACGTGATACATGTAGTCGCGGTCCTCATCCGTGACCATTTCCAAGGTCAGCTCGTCGTGGTTGCGCAGAAACAGCGCCCATTGGCTGAGCTCAGGAATTTGCGGTGTTTGCTGCAAGATGTCGATGATCGGATAACGATCCTCCATGTGCACCGCCATGAACAGCCGTGGCATCACCGGGAAGTGAAAAGCCATATGGCATTCATCGCCGCTGCCGAAGTAAGCCGCCGCGTCCTCAGGCCACTGATTGGCTTCGGCGAGCAGCATGCGGTCGCGATAGCGTTCGTCGACATGCCGGCGCAGGACTTTCAAAAAGCCGTGGGTCTCGGCCAGATTTTCACAGCTTGTTCCCTCGCGTTCGAATAGATACGGCACGGCATCGAGACGCAAACCGTCGACTCCCAGACCCAACCAAAAGTCGAGAGCCGCGAAAATCGCCTTCTGCACCGCTGGATTGTCGAAGTTAAGATCCGGTTGGTGGCTATAAAAGCGATGCCAATAGTACGCCTTGGCGAGCGGATCCCAGGACCAATTGGAAGTTTCAAAATCTTTGAAAATAATCCGCGCGTCCTGATATTTCTCCTGGGTCTCGCTCCACACGTAGAAATCGCGCGCCTTACTCCCCGCCGGCGCCCGGCGCGCGCGCTGGAACCACGGATGTTGATCCGAGGTGTGATTGATCACCAACTCGGTGATCACGCGCAGGCCGCGGCTATGCGCCGCCTTGAGGAATGTCCGAAAATCGTTCAGCGTGCCGTAACTTGGATGGATATCGGTGTAGTCGGCTATGTCATAGCCGTCGTCGCGCAGCGGCGACGGATAAAACGGCAACAGCCAGAGTGCCGTAATGCCGAGATCTTGCAAATAATCGAGCTTTTCCGTCAGACCCTTGAAATCACCGATGCCATCGCCGTTGCCGTCGGAAAAGGCGCGCACGTGGATTTCGCAGATGATCGCGTCTTTGTACCAACGTGCGCGCTCGGCGCGTGTCAATGGCAGCTTTTCTTCGACAGCCGCTTGGGCTAGCGTTTGCGATTTGTCACTCATAGATCACATGAAGTAATCGAACTGCTGCTCGCGCCGCAAATGACGGCGCAGACGAAAAACATGGGCCGGCACGATCGCCGGATCGAGTTCGAGATAGAGCCGCGAGCCATGCCAAAAGTAGCGGCTGTCGCTTATCAAATCATGCAGCTGATAGCCGCGTTTCCCGTCGACTGCCAGTTCGTCGATATTGGGCGTTGCCCAGCCTGACTGTTTGTGATGCGGGTCGAGATTGACGGCGACGATGATAATATTTTCCGAGTCGGCGCTGGTTTTGCTGTAACAAAGCAGCTGTTCGTTATCGGTCGGATGAAAGCTCAAGCTGCGGTCGTTATGCAGCGCCGTATTCTCGCGGCGAATACGATTGATGCGCGTGATAAAATCTTTAAGGCTGGCGGGATCGTCAAGATTCCACTGTCGCAACTGATATTTTTCCGAATCGAGATATTCTTCGCTGCCCGGCTCGCGCGCCCGCGCCTCGCACAATTCGAAAGCCGGGCCATAGATGCCGTAATTGGCAGCGAGCGTAGCGGCTAAGACTAAACGCGCCATAAATGCCGGGCGACCGCCATACTGGAGGTACTCGGGGAGTATGTCCGGCGTGTTAGGCCATAGGTTGGCGCGAAAATATTCGCGCGCGTCACTCCCGGTAATCTCGCTAAAATAATCGGTCAACTCCGAGCTCGTGTTGCGCCAGGTGAAATAACTATACGACTGGCTAAAACCCAGTTTAGCCAAGCGGCGCATTACCTTTGGCCGCGTGAACGCCTCGGCAAGAAATATTGCGTCGGGATAATCTTGTTGCAACGCCGCGATCAGGTATTCCCAAAAGCCGAAGGGCTTGGTGTGCGGGTTATCGACGCGGAAAATACGCACGCCGCGCTCCAGCCAAAAACGCGCAATACTCTCGAGCTCCTGCCAGAGCTCGCGCCAATCTTCCGACTCGAAATTAAACGGATAGATATCCTGGTACTTTTTCGGCGGGTTTTCCGCGTATTGAATAGTGCCGTCCGGTCGGTGACCGAACCATTCCGGATGAGCTGTCACATACGGATGATCCGGTGAACATTGATACGCCAGGTCGAGCGCAATCTCCAATCCAAGTTCGCCGGCCGTTACCAGCAAACGGTCGAAGTCTTCGAGGGTGCCGAGCTCCGGATGAATCGCCTTGTGACCGCCCTCGGCGGCGCCGATCGCCCATGGGCTGCCGGGATCACCGGGCATACTGAGAAGTGAGTTGTTTTTACCTTTACGATGGCTGCGGCCAATCGGATGCAGCGGCGGGAGATAGAGCGTGTCGAACCCCATCGACGCGACGTAGGGCAAGCGCGCTGCGCAATCGGCGAGCGTTCCATGCGCGCCGGCGCGGCCGCAGGAGCGCGGGAACAACTCGTACCACGCACTAAAACCTGCCTTCTCGCGCTCGACGAGGACCACGAGATCACGTTCGTACTGGGTTGCGTAGCGCAGGTCGGGATAGCGCGCCATGAGCTGTCCGAGCTCGTCTGCTTGCGTGCCGGCGAGCTCCCAGGCGGCATCATCACGGCGACGCATCAGCTCAGCCCAACGCCGCAGCGCGTTGGCTGCGTTTTTATCAGCCCGCGCCGCAGCGCCATCGATCAACAGGGCGCCGATCAATAATTCGACCGGGTCCTGCTGGCCATCGGCGATTTTTTTTGCCAGACCGCGGCGCCAGGTGGCGAAAACATCGAGCCATCCGCGGATGGAATAATAATAGCGGCCCAATTCGCCGACGCGAAACCAGGCGCGCCAACGATCGTTGGCGCGCGGCTCCATGGGACTCTCCGACCAGTTGGTTTGCGAACTATGGCGGGTCAATAGCGTCGCTGCGACTTGATCATGGCCGTCGACAAACACATCGGCCTCGACGCAGACGCTTTCGCCGACGGTGCGCTTGGCGGGAAAGCGACCGCCATCGATCTCCGGCTTGACGCCTTCTATGATAACTCGCCGCCTATCCATCATGGGACGATTCCGAGGGCGCTCTCTTCGATCTGCGGGAATGTCAGGGGGCCATCGGCGCTCGCTTCGGCCTGCAGCAAGGCCACTGGAAAGCGCGCGAAAATTTCGCTCAGCGACAGCGCCTGGCCTTTCGCGGTCATGTGCGCCCGCACGGTCTCGCCGGTGAAAACATTGGACCAGCGCAAGCCCGCCAGAGGCGGCAGCAGGAGTTCGTTGCCGGCCCACAAATCTCTCAACTCCGCTAAACTTGCGCCATACTCTGCAAGCAACCGCGGCACCACTGCGACGACCCATTGAGAATCGTAGCAGCGCGCGAACGCACAAACATGCTCTGTCATCTCCCCCGCCACCGCCAGCGGCAAGTATTCTCCCTGGAGAAATACCCGCGCCTGGTTACGGCGCAGCTGCAGTCCCTTGTAGACAACGTAGAGTTTGATCGCGCCGTCGCGCGGACTGTCGAGCAGGCGATCGAGAAGTGCCTGCGGGTTGTTGCGTTCGAGCTCCATGAGGTCGGCCAGGATTCTCCGCCGCAGCGAGAAATCCACCGGGCGGCGGTTGTCCGGATCGACAAAACTGAAATCCCACAGTTCGGTTCCCTGGTAAAAATCCGGCACACCGGGAGCGGCGATCTTGAGAACAGTCTGTGCTAGTGAATTGATCGCGCCGTGAAATGCCA
>DATLCH010000096.1:0-8838 GCA_035526465.1 Candidatus Limnocylindrales bacterium
TACAGGCGGCGCTTTTTGCGTCGCATCGGGAGCATACAGCGCGCCTTTTACCGAACTGGGGACGCCGGTAAAACGAATATCGCGGGTTGGTCTGTGCTAACGCAGACGCTCCTGCCAGGAAGAGCATCGCCGTAAAAATCAAAGTACTCAGCGTTCTGATCTTTGTCATCATTTTTTGGCTCTCTACCAT
The DNA here is from genome assembly GCA_035526465.1 of Candidatus Limnocylindrales bacterium. GTDB lineage: Bacteria > Desulfobacterota > Binatia > UBA9968 > UBA9968 > DP-20. The sequence goes on from DATLCH010000096.1 coordinate 191, forward strand.
GCGTGCGATCGGCCATTCTTCATCGCGAGTTCGCTAGAGGATGGACGTCTCATAACCCCTGCTCCCGGCCTGTTCGTCTGAAAAAAGATTCCACGAATCGATCCACTTGCGCGTCCGCTCGAAAACTTCTTTCGGATAACTTTCAAAGACCAACCGCTCGCCCGGCCCAAACATGCGCACGTCGACAGCGCTGTGGTAGCGCCCGGGAAGCTCGTTCAAAAAATAGTGCTTGTAGACTTCCGGCGCCATATCGATTTCCTGCTGGCTGCGCCGCAGCGCTTTGAAAAAACGTTCAACGTCGCTCTGGTCCGCCTCCGGCGCAATCAAGTGGCCGATCATGAACGTCGTGTCAATGATCTTGCGAAACCCGAGTTGTTCGGCGACGTAGAACGGCGCCCCGAACAGACTCGCCGCCGCAACCTTGCGATCCACCAAGAGCGCCAGCCGGTCCAGCAGCAAACCAGCAAAATTTAGCTTGATCTCATCGCGCTTGAGGAACTCTTCAAGATACTGCAGCGTCGAAAAATGGCTGCCGGAGTGATAACCGACTGTAACGGGTATGTGCGCCAGGTCCTCAGGCTTTTTAATAGGCGAATCCGGCGGCACGAAAATCCCCGAGGGCGACACCGAGTAGCAACCGCCCCACATCTTGCCGTGTCCGGCGGACGCCGCCATGTTGACCGTCCAGTGACACGCCGTGCTTAAATCGCAACCACGACCGCCTTCGATTGATTCGAAGGCGCCTCGCTGGATTTCCGGCGGCGCCGTTTCGACGACCTGCACATGCGCCGACCACGTGGCGATCGGTTTTACCACGAAATCGTAATCCAATCCCTCAGCGCGAAAGTGGCCTTTTTCTTCTGCGACCCATTCGTGCAATCGCCCATGCGACTGAACGCGGAATTTTGCCATGGCCAGGCCTCCCTTGTGATTCTGTCAGATCAAACTGTCAATTATAATCATTGCGCTTCGACACAAAATAAAAAATTGGCTGCCCCTTCGCTGCACGGCATCGGCGGCTCCCTGGCAGGCGTGCAATAACTAACACAGCCAAAGCCCTCGGCGCTAGTGTTAACTCCGGAGCCGCCGCCCTTTTCCGCAACCGCGTGATGGCGGTTCAATTTGAACATTTATCGCCGCGTTTGAATTCTTGACTTCCCCTAATGAACATGATTTTTCTCTAAGTTCTTATAGAAGTTTTGGGAGGACCCGTATGGCAAAAATGCTGATCTCCAGTGAGTTGGTGGATTCCGAGAGCAAGGAAACCACCACAATCAAAAATCCAGCGACTGGTGAAGTCGTCGATAATGTTCCCAAAGGAACCATTAACGATATCCGGAGAGCCATTGACGCCGCTAAAGGCGCTTTGAAAAAATGGTCAAGCATGGCGCCGTCGAAACGCGGCGCGATTTTACTCGCGGCCGGACATACGATTCTGCAAAGAGAAAAAGAACTCGCGACATTGCTGACTAAAGAGCAAGGCAAGCCTATGCGCGAATCCGTCCTGGAAATCCGCCGCTTTGTTCATACTCTGGATCACTACGGCGGCATGGCGAAAACTATGCGTACCAGCGCGGTCATGCTTGATACTGGCCGCCATGGCTTGGTGATGCGCAAACCACTAGGCGTTTGCGGTTCTATCGTGCCATGGAACTTTCCCGTTTCGTTAATGGGTAACAAGCTCGGCCCAGCGCTGCTCGCGGGTAACTGCGTTGTCGTCAAACCCGCCGGCACCACGCCACTCACGGATTTAGCGACCTGCGAGATCATCGACAAGGCGATTCAAGACGCCGGCGGACCTAAAGGGGTTTTGCACTGCGTCACGGGTCCGGGCAGCGTGGTCGGTGAAGAATTGCTGGTCAACCCCACAGTTAGGAAGATCGGCTTCACGGGTGCCACCGACACGGGCCGGCGAGTGATGCAATCCGCCGCCGCGGATTTCAAGCATGTTACCTTGGAGTTGGGCGGCAGCGATCCGATGATCGTCTGCGACGACGCCGATATCGATCGCGCCGTCAGTGCGGCTTCCGTTGGTCGCTTCTTTAACTGCGGCCAAGCCTGCTTGGCCGTCAAGCGGCTTTATCTATTCGACAGCATCGCCGACGATTTCATCTCAAAACTCGCCGAAAAGGCGAAGAAGATCAGCGTCGGCAATGGTCTGAAGCCCGGTGTTTTGATGGGCCCACTGCACACTAAGGACCAACGCCAAGAGGTTGAAGAGCAAGTTGAAGACGCCGTTAAGCGCGGTGGCAGACTAGTTTTCGGCGGCAAACGGCCTACCGGCGAGGATTTCGATAAAGGTTTTTATTTACAGCCGACTATTGTTGCCGATGTCGATCCGGCATCGCGCATGATTCAAGAGGAGGTCTTCGGTCCGGCCTTGCCAATCGTTCGTGTGAAAACACTGGATCAGGCTATCGAACACGCTAATGGCTCGATCTTCGGTCTCGGCTCGTCGATCTGGACTCGCGATATCAATCGCGCCATGTACGGGGCTGAAAATATTGAAGCAGGTTACACATGGGTTAATTCAGCGCAAATCATTTACGATGAACTGCCCTTCGGCGGAGTGAAACAAAGCGGCTTGGGCAAAGAGCACGGCGACGAAGCGATTGAGCACTACACCGATTCTAAATCGGTGGTCATCGCGACTGATGTCGGCGGCGAAATTATTGGCGGAGAGTAGGGTCCCATTCCATTGCAGACGACATATTCCAGGTTTCGCATTTGGAGTATCGAATCTGAGTGCTGGAATCTGCACGCATGAATGTAGACTTGCCAGAAATCTACAACGCCGCTACGACCTTCGTTGATGAAAACATCAAGCAGGGCCGTGGCGGCAAAGTCGCAATCTACTACCAAGATCAAAAAATCACCTACCAGCAAGTCTTCGACAACGTCAATCGCACAGGCAACGCTCTAAAGAGTCTCGGCGTCGAGATCGAGCATCGCGTTCTGGTGATTTTGCCGGACTCACCCGAGTTCGCATACGCTTTTTTTGGCGCGATCAAAATCGGCGCCGTTGCCGTGCCGACCAATCCCTGGATGTTTGCGAAAGACTATGAGTATTTGATCAACGACAGCCGCGCCCGCGCTATTGTCGTGCATGAATCAACCTTGCCCGAAATTGAAAAGATCTGGGACGATACGCCGTTCTTGAAGCACGTCCTCGTTGTCGGCACGCCCAAGGGCAAGGCGCTGTCCTTTGAGAGTTTAATAAGCAGCGCGTCAAACCAACTCGACGCGGCTAAGACATTAAAAGACGATGTCTGTTTCTGGGGCTATACCTCGGGCAGTACGGGCAATCCCAAAGGCGCCGTGCATTTGCAGCATGACATGATCACGATCAGCGATCTGTTCGTCGCCCCCGTGCTGCAGATGAGAGACACCGATCTGTGCTTTTCGGCGTCAAAAATGTTTTTCTCTTACGGCCTGGGCAACTCGCTCTATTTTCCCTTCCGCTTTGGCGCTTCAACCGTGCTTTGGCCGGACAAGCCGGAACCGGAAAAGATTCTCCAGGTCATCGATAAATACAAACCGACATTCTTTTTTTCCGTGCCGACGCTGTTCGCCCGTTTGCTGCGAATCGACAAGAAATATGATCTCAGTTCGCTACGCATTTGCCTGTCCTCCGGCGAACCACTGCCGCCGGCGCTGTTTCATCATTGGAAAGAGCGAACCGGGTTGGAACTGCTCGACGTTGTCGGCTCCACCGAAGCTACCCATGATTTCTTGGCCAACCGGCCGGGGAGGGCAAAGGCCGGCAGCAGCGGCGAAGTGACCCCCGCCTTTGAAGCGAAGATCGTCGATGACGAGGGCCGCGAAGTTCCGCACGGCGAAATCGGCAATTTGATGGTTAAAGGAGACGCGACAGCGCCGTTTTATTGGAACAAGCATGAGCAGACCAAGCGCATGATGCAGGGCGAGTGGCTCAAAACTGGAGATACTTATTATCGTGATGCCGATGGCTATTTTTGGTACTGCGGCCGTTCGGACGATATGATGAAGGTCGGCGGCTTATGGGTTTCACCGATCGAAATTGAAAATACTCTGATGGAACATCAGGCGGTGCTCGAATCCGGGGTGGTGAGTGACGAAGATGCCGACGGGTTACTCAAGCCCAAAGCCTATGTTCTACTGAAGAACGAATACAAGGCCAGCGATCAGTTAAAAGTTGAACTGCAAAATCACGTCAAGTCAAAATTACAGCCTTACAAATATCCGCGTTGGGTTGAGTTCGTCGACGACTTACCCAAGACCGTAACTGGAAAGATTCAAAGGTTCCGCCTGCGGGCTAACAAAAACTGAAATCGATCTGCGATCCTCCATTATCCGTAGTCGACGTTCTCGACAAGGAGACACCATGGTTGCCAACATCAAAGAACTCAAAGAAAATCTAGCTTACTCGTGCAACATCCTCGCCAATGAAGGACACTGGGATAATATCCTCGGCCACGTGTCAGTTAGAGTTCCCGGGCAAAATAAGATCCTCATGAAGCCCCATAGCTTTGGCTTCGAAGAAATCCGTCCCCAGCACATTATCGTTGTCGATATTGAGACGGGCAAAAAGACCGACGGCAAGTACGAACGCCACTCCGAGGTCTTTATTCACACAGAAATCATGAAGGCGCGCAAGGATATCAATTGCGTGGTGCATTCGCATCCGCCCTACGCTACAGCGTTCGGTGCGTTGCGCCAACCGCTGCGTCCGATCAGTCACGAAGGCAGTATTTTTTACGACGGCTTGCCAATTTTCGATTACACCACACAGTTAATCCGCACACCCGAATTGGGCGTCGAAGTCGCCAAAAGCTTGGGCAGTTGCCGCGGCGTTTTAATGAAGAATCACGGCTCGACCGTCGTCGGACCCACCATTGAAGTGGCTACGCTTTATGCGATCTTTTTGGAAAAGGCGGCGCGCATTCAGCTGCTCGCCACTGCTTCCGGTGAGCCGTCGTGGAGCAGCGATGAGGAAGCCGTGCTCAAATATGAGCAGATCTACACACCGCACAGGTTGGAGTCTATGTGGGAATACTTCGTTCGTAGGGCAAAGAAGTTTCGCAAATCGAACTAGCTCGGCTCGTAGTTTATTTGTCTTGAAGCTTCAGCAGGAGAGGCTTACGCAGTCTGAACACTAGAGAAATTACGATTGTCCCTACTGCTTGCTGCCGCTACCTTTAAAAAAACCCTGCTTCTCGAGCTCCGAGACGAAGCGCATATCCATAAAATCTTCGGGCTTAGAATTCTTCGCCGCCGCGTCGCTGACTGAAATCTCAGCAATGACACTTTCCATTGCCTTGCGTGTGACATAGGGCGGGTACTCTAAGTATTCACGAAATTGACTATAGGCATCGTCCAGAATGTCTTGCTCCTTCACCCGCAGATATTTCTGCATCATTCGCTGTGCCGCCCCCTTGTTTGTTTTGAACAACTGCACGCCTTCGGCATAGGACCGCACGACCCGGCGAACCGTGTCTTCGTTGGCCTTGATATAGCTTCGGCTGGTACCAATAGCCACCGAGACAAACTCTGGCCCTTCTTTGGCTAAATTCATCAGTTCATTCAAGCCGGCCTTACGCGCACGGCTATTGGTTGGCGGTGAAACCACTCCCGCATCAACCTGGCCAGCGATCAAAGCCGTCAGGATATTAGGCACTTCTACCAGGGGCAGAATCTGATAATCGTTCTGTTTCAATCCAGCAGAATTAAGCGCAAATAGCGCTGAGGTGTGTGTCGACGAACCAATCCGGGTAATGCCGATTTTTTTCCCGCGTAAATCGCTAATCCGTTTAATTTCTGGTTTGGCCATCAGCGAAAAAACTTGGCGATTGGTAGCGCCGGCGACGAAGGCAATATTCGCGCCTTTCAGGTTCGCCTGAACTTGGTTAACCCCGTCCATGTAGGAAAAGGCGATCTCGCCGGCGAGGATCGCTTGAATCCCGCGCGAACTCGAAGAGATATGCAGCAGCTCGGCGTCCAAGCCATTCTTTTTAAATATCCCTTCCTGTTGCGCCATGAACATGCCGCTTTGCGCACCGGTGACGGCGGTCCAATTGATTCGCACGGGTATCTGCGCGCCCGCCGGAAACGATAACGTCAAGGCCCAAACAGTCATGGCAAGTTTTATTACGTTCCGGTGCATATACGTTCCCTCTCAAAGACCTGAAATAGCCGCATTAACGTAACAATTCTACCTGTTAATTCAACTGTTTGGCATGTGGGGTCCGACATGCTAGATACGGCCCATGAGCAAAAAAGTCCACCTCACTTTGGCAGTTGGCGACTATGAAAGTATCCGTGCGCTCAAAGAAGGTGCTGTAAAAGCCGACGGCATTGAGCTAACCGTGATCACCGACATGAATTCGGATATGCGCCACTGGCGTATGCTGCGCAATCGCGAATTCGATTGCGCAGAGTTGTCTATGTCGAATTATTTGATGGCCAAATACACCGGTCTGCCATTCATTGCGATTCCGGTATTTCTCCATCGACGTTTTCGTCATGGTTTTGTGTTTTTGAACGCTAACAAAGGTATCCTTAAACCGAGCGATCTGATCGGCCGCAAAGTCGGTCTGCGTAATTTCCAAGCAACGGCGAACCTGTGGATTCGCGGCGTATTGGAGCACGAGTACGATCTGCCGCATCGAAGCTTGCATTGGTTCAAGCAAGACGACGAAGAGGTTGACTGGACGCCGCCGGCGGATTTGAGCATCCAACGAATCGCGCCCGGTGAGAGTGTTGTCCGCATGCTGGTCGACGGCGATATCGACGCTTTAATCCACCCTGAGTTAATTCAACCGATTCTCGACAAGGACCCGCGAGTTACGCGTCTGTTTCCCAACTATCGCGCGCTCGAAATGGATTATTTCAAGCGCACCGGGATTTTTCCGATCATGCATACGACTGCGATCAAGCAGGAGATTGTCGATAGGTATCCCTGGATACCGATCAATTTGTATCAAGCGCTGGAAGCATCGAAGAAGGTTGCCTATAAACGCATGGAGAATCCACGGATCGTGCCGCTCGCCTGGTTCCGCTCCTTTCTCGAAGAACAGGAAGAGATGCTCGGTCCCGATCCCTGGGTTTACGGCTTGGGTGACAACAATCGCAAGGCGCTCGAAACGTTGATGCAGTATTCCCAAGAACAAGGTCTAATCGGTCGCAGGTTGGGACTCGACGAACTGTTTATTAATACGGAAGCCCATTCGTAATCGGAGACCGCCGATGCTCGCGCTCCCATGATTTTCGCTGACACTCTCGCCGCCGCTGTGGCGCATTCACGCAATGATTGTCGCTTTAATGAAGCTCTTCTGAATACTTAAGAGTCCCAGTGCGATACCTTTACGATTGAACTTGGAGCGCTATTGGCGTAAATTTTCGCATTACGATTGCGTCAGGATTGCCTCATACGGAATCGGCGGGGAGGGAATATGTTCGGCAAAGGCGTATTTCAACAAGAAGATAATCTTCTGCGCGAGATCATCCGCAGCGTTGACAAAAAAATCGATTACTCCGCGCGGGAAGGCGAAGGCAGCAAATTCACCGTTCACCTGAGACTGAAGAACCACGAAGGCGACGTCATGCTCGATCTCGAGGATCTCAAGGCTGCCCGGCAGGATACGTCTCGTCGGCATCAAATCCGCCAAAAAATAAAGGCACGCTGCGATCACTTGGATTCTTCCCGCTATGGCGCCGACATCCTTGGCCTGCAATCGGCGCGAATTTTGAAAACCGCGCCGAAGCTTGAACCAATGGCACAACGCGGCGGTTTCGCGCGCACCGGCGCTAGGCGCTAAGCGTTACAACTTCACTGACTGACCTTTCTCCTTAGGTAATCGCGGGTTCTACAGCATATGGCAAAAGCTCCAATGATTCGCCAAGCTCTAGCCAAGTATGGGCAGTTGATCATGCCCGGGATCTATGATGCTCTAAGCGCAAAGATTGCTGCCCGGGCTGGTTTTGAGGTGACTTTTATAACCGGTTACAGCTTATCGGCGACAGTGCTGGGCGAACCTGACTTTGGCCTATTAACCCAAACCGAAGTGGTCAACGCCGCCCAGCGGATCTGCTCCGTAATTGACATACCGGTGATCGTCGATGCCGATACCGGCTACGGCAATGCAATCAATGTAATCCGCACCGTACAAGACCTGATCCGGGCCGGCGCCGGCGGAATGTTCTTGGAAGATCAAGTTTGGCCGAAACGATGCGGCCACATGCGAGGTAAGCAAGTGATTTCCTTAACGGAACAGCTAAACAAGCTGCGAGCCGCGGTTGAGGCGAAAGGAAATGAAGATTTTTTCATAGTTGCGCGCACGGACTCACGCCAGGCGCTCGGACTAGATGAAGCGATTAAGCGAGGTATCGCCTTCAAAGACGCTGGCGCCGACGCGGTATTCATCGAAGCTCCGGAGTCCAAAGACGAGATGCGCGAGATCGCAAAACAGGTCAAAGGACACCTAGTGGCTAACATGTTGGAGCGCGGCGTGACCCCTTTGATGGGACCTGAGGAGTTGAAAGAGCTAGGTTTCGATTTGATCGTCTGGCCGCTGGCGCCGCTCTACTCGGGGGCGAAATCGCTGACCGATGTTTACACGACTCTGCGCAAGGAAGGATCGACGCTGTCGATTCTAGACCGCTTAATGCCT
>DATLCH010000099.1:0-4853 GCA_035526465.1 Candidatus Limnocylindrales bacterium
CGGCATGTTTAAGTCGACGGCGGCGGCCCAGAACTGATCGTCGTCGACAACTGGATAACCTTTGCCACTGGGAAATTTATAAAGGCAGACGCTCTTGTAGCCGGCTTTGGCGCAATATTTAAGCTCCGCGATGGCATCTGACAAATTGGTGTCGGGGATGATACCCGTGCCGACCAAACGGTCGGGCGCGAACGAGCAGTACTCTTCGATGAGCCACTCATTGTAAGCGTGGATCATCGCCACGTAGGGCTCGTTGTCAGTGATGCCGCGCCAAGATGCCAGGTAACTCGGGTGCGTGTACAAGATTTCGGCGTCGATGCCGTCTTGATCCTGCTCGCTCAGCCGCTGTGCCGGCGTGCCGGTGCCGGGACCTTCGTAGCTGATGCCGCGGGCGTCGTGCTTATCGTACGCCGTGCCGGTCCCGGTGATTTGCAAGCTTGGTGAATGAGGACGGCTATTCTCGACAATGAAAGCATCGTCGCCGTTGGCAAGCTTGATCCGCCGCGGTGCGCGCTCGCGCCATTTCTCCGGCACATGGTGGGTCCAGCGCTCCGGTGAAAAGTCAAGATGGGAATCTCCAGAGATCATGGTAACTTTGCGCGGCATAAGCAGGCTCCTTGTCTTTTGCTTTTCTACTTCGATTTTTAGAATGGCCATAGTTGGAGTGATGGAGTGTTGGAATATGGGCTTGCGGAGCCGACAATGACTCCATTGCTCCAGTACTCCATCACCCCATTCCTGCGCGTCCTTCTTCGTAATACAAACCCAGCGCTTCGAGCGCCGGGCGGTCGCTGACGGTAAAGAGGATAGCGCGATCGTTCTGTGCCGCATTCTGATGCGCGTGCCATTGCCAAGCGGGCAGCAGAAAACAGTCGTGCTCATGCCATTCGATAGTCGTGCCGTTTACCGTCGTCGAGCCTTCGCCTTTGACGACAAGATACATCGCCATTCCGGTGTGCCGGTGCTCTTTGGTTTTTGCTCCGGGCGGCAACAACTGCAACTGCGCGCTGAGGGTCGGCAGCGTGTGGCCGCCGGTGCTCGGATGGCGATACTCGAACACTCTGCCGTCGTAGGGACTCAAGCCGGCGCTCTCGGCAATTTCATCGAGCGCGTTGGTCATGTCGCGCCACTTGTAATGAATCGGCGGAAGCACATCGTCTTCGGTGGAGACATGTGACGGCCGAAGCAAGCCGGTCTGCTGAGCGTAGTAATTGTCCCGATGCACCGTTGGCTCGACATCGTTGTTGGGCCACAGATCGCGGCGAAATGCGCCGAGGTAATTCACCAAATTGCGATCTTGAATGTCGATCCAAAACACCGGCTCATTGCCAGGATCGGTGGTGCCGTGCCAGGTCCAATTGGGCTGCACCAGCAAATCGCCCGGTTCCATGAACATAGCTTCGCCTTGCGAGGTCGTGTAGGCGCCGCTGCCTTGGACGATGAAGCGCATCTGCGCCGGCGTATGGCGATGAGACGGAATCTTCTCACCGGGATTGATCATTTGATAAGAGACGAATACGGATCCCGTCGATAACCCTGGCACGTCCAGACCGATGACACGCTGATCAGTATCTTCCGGCAAACGCACAGCGCTCAAGGTCTCCTCAAGTATCGGTTTCATGTCGCTCCAGCGCCAAATGCGCGGCACAACCTCGGGCGCGCTCCGATTGTCGCGCTGCCACAGGCCGCGCAATCCGAGCCTCGCGTATTTATCATGCAGCGAGGCAAGATGATCGAAACGGTTTTTTTGCTCGGATGGCATGGCTCTGATTCTCCACTCAGCTTGTGTTAACAATAGCTACGATGAAGATATTCTCCGATCACCCTGAGGCTCTCGAAGGGTGTCTTCGCTGAGCTAATCTTGATACTTCGGCCCAGTCTCTTTCGATCAGTGCTTTTTTCTTTTTCCGACTCCAACCCTTAATCCTCTGCTCAGAGGCGAAAGCTTCTTCTCGTGTTGGAAAGTCCTCTGAGAAAACTAACTTCACTGGGAGTCTCCTCGAGGTATAACCTCCGGTTTCAGCTGTCTGATGTTTTGCCATTCTTTCTTCAAGTTGTCCGTATGACCAGTGTAGTGAGCCATCGGCACAATATAAAATGTAAACCCAAAAGCTCATCAATGCTCAACCTATTTCACGGTGTAATAGTCAAACAACGCCATCGGAGCCCTTCGACAAAGCTCAGGGCGACCGGAGTGGAGGAGACTCTTTGCTAATTTCTCTTCGAGCTGTCCGGTGCCAAGCCGAAGGATCAAAGCACCCAGCTGTCATTACTGGTAAACAACTAGAGCGTCCGCCGCACTTCCTTGGCGACGTCGACCAGCAATTTCGCCTTCGCGTTCGCTAATTCGCGGGTGATCGTCATCAAGCCGCAATCCGGCGCGAGCCAGAGATTTTTCGGCTCGACATATTTTAATACCGAACGCACGCGTTCTGCGACGGAGGATACCGACGGTACCGGTGCATCACTCGGGTCGACGCAGCCAAACATGACCACTCGGCCTTTGGCGATGCTTAGCACCGCGGGATCGTAACCGCTGCGGGCGAACTCGACGCCAAAGCCGCCGATTCTCGTTTTCATCAACTCTTCGAGCAGTTCGGGATATTCATATTCATGCTGCCGGCCGCCGCCGCCCGGATAGCCGTAGCAGAGATGGACCATAGTCGGCACGGTGATGCCTTCAAGACAGCGGTCGAGCGCCTTGGCGCCGTAGGCAAACACTTTTTCGTGATAACGCGTCATCGCCGGTTCGTCGATCTCCAGCACATCGCAGCCGGCGGCTTGCAGGTCGCGCAGCTCCTGGTTGATCGCTGTTGCGGCATCCATTGCCATGGCGGCTTCGTCGCCTTTGTAAAACTCGTCCAGCGTACTGTCGACGATGGTCATAGGTCCGGGCACATCCATCTTGATCGGTTTGTCGGTTTGCGCCTTGGCGAATTTGAGATCCTCGACGATCGCCTGTCGTCGCCGAGTGATCTTGCCAATGACGCGCGGCACCGGCCGCGGCTGCTCGCGCCGGCGGTAGATCGTCTTCACCGCCTCGTGTTCGAGATCGATGCCGTCGAAAGAAGCGAGCACATGATTGATAAATCCCGTGCGCCGCTGCTCGCCGTCGGACAACAGATCAATGCCGATGCGTTCTTGAGTGTGAATGCTCAGCGCCGTCGCGTCGTCTTGCGCTTGTTTGAGTTCCGCCCCTTCGAGGCGAAAGACCGCGCGGCTGCGCTCATTTTGCGCCAGCCAGCTGGGCCGGGGAAAGCTGCCGATGGTCGTGGCGGCGATGGGTGGAAGCTGCATGGTTCACCTCGATAAGGAATTGTCTTTGGCTATATATGCGGCAGCGCGGAAAGACAAGTTGAAATCAATGAAGAATGGATAGTGGAGAATTGAAAACTGCCGGAACACTGATTTATGGCAGTACGACTCTAGCTTGGTTGCGCTAGGCGGTGATCATTGTCCTATCAACGAATTGAAAAAAACCGGCATCTTCGAAGTAAATGTTAGTTGCTCACCAGTGAAGGGTTGCTTGAAGGAAATTGCGCGGGCATGAAGCGCTAGGCGTTGGTAAGCTTTATGTTCTTTGCCGTAACGCCTATCGCCGACCACCGGGTGGCCGATATCGGCGAGGTGCACGCGGATCTGATGCTTCCGCCCGGTTAAGAGAGTGACTTCCAAAAGCGAGAAATCTTTGGTCTCTTTCAGCACCTTGTAGGCTGTGTGAGACAGTTTTCCCTTGCGTGCGTCGCGCGTCGTGTACACTCCATGCGCCTGGTTCTCGGCCAGATACGTGGTGATGGTTTCCTCGCGCATCTCACAGCGGCCATGGACGACGGCAAGATACTCTTTCGTGGTATCCTGCCACTGGCTCTGCAAACGAAACTTCGCCTCTTCGTTCTTGGCGAAAATGAGTATACCGGACGTCTCGCGATCGAGCCGGTGGACAATGAAAATCCTGTTGCGGGATTTCGCCATACTCTTGCGCACATAGTCGGTGAGAATGAAGTAGGCGGTGCGCGATTTCTCGCGCTCGGTGCTGATGGTCAGCAGGCCCGCGGGTTTGTCGATGACGATGACATCGCGGTCTTCGTGCAGAATTTCGATGCCGCCCAAGGGATGTTTGCCATTTGATCGGGAAGATCGCCGCATTTTCGCTGTTTTAGTTTATCGAATGTTTATTCGACGAGGAACTGTCGAATGGTTCACACGTATTTTTTGATCTCTGCTTCCAACGATTTTTTGAGCTTCGCGGTTTGGCCGATTGCATACTTGATCGTCTGATTGTTGCGAACGTTGAACGGCAGCAGGGATGTGGAAGTGCTACAAATTTGAATCACCGGTTTGCCCAGCGCCTCGGCGTAACCGACTTCATGCAGCACGTTGGGGCGCGAGTCCGATAGGTCGGCAACGATGACCTTGGAGGTTTTAATCATGTCCTTGATTTGCGGAACGACTGGACCGACTGTGCCGTTATGGTCTACCCGCTCGGCAATGGCGCCGTTGGCAAGCGATGCCGGTTCAATGGCGACCAGGAAAGTGTCGTCGTACATTTGCGCGAAGGGCATCGACGCGAATACCTTTTTATTCGGTGCCGGATGGATAAATTGCGCCTTTGTCGGTCTTTTCTTTTTGGCAAGTATGTTTGCGAGGCGCGCGAGGGCGCCGATGAGTCCACCCATGGGAGTGACGGCAATCGCCGACGATGCGATGGATTCGAGCACGGTGGAGGTCACGACCACCGCGGCGCCGGCTTTCGACAGCTCTTTATATCTGTGTGCTTGGTTGATCGCACGAGCGGTCGAGTCCGGACTGCTCTCCCAGGCTTTGACCTCGATGACGATTTGATCCCCGTTATC
>DATLCH010000101.1:0-4853 GCA_035526465.1 Candidatus Limnocylindrales bacterium
GATTATTTCCCCTTGGCGTTAAAGGTGATCCGTAAGATCGAAGCCATCGTACGTCAAGAGATGGACCGCGCCGGCGCCCAAGAACTGCTGATGCCGATTTCCTCTCCCGCAGAACTGTGGCAAGAAAGCGGACGATGGGACATTTACGGCAAGGAACTGATCCGTTTCAAGGACCGCCATGACCGGGATTTCTGTCTCGGTCCCACCCATGAGGAGATAGTCACGGATTTGGTACGGCGTTCGGTGCGCTCTTACCGCGACCTACCGTTCAATCTGTATCAGCTCCAGACCAAGTTTCGCGACGAAGTGCGGCCGCGTTTCGGCTTAATGCGCGGGCGCGAGTTCATCATGAAAGACGCCTATAGTTTTCATGCCGATGTCGAGGATTGCCGGCGCGAATACGACAACATGTATGAGACCTATAAGCGCATTTTCACCCGCTGCGGTCTGAGTTTCCGGCCGGTGGAAGCGGATACCGGTGCGATCGGCGGTAGCCATTCGCATGAGTTCCAAGTGCTCGCCGAGTCTGGCGAAGACGCCATCGTCGGTTGCGACAGCTGCGAATACGCTGCCAATGTGGAGAAGGCTGAAGTCAGGGGCAAGTTGCCGGCAGGGCGGGACATTCTCGAGGAATCGCCGCAACTCGCAAGGGTCTCGACACCCGGAAAGAAAACCGTTCCCGAGCTCACGAATTTTTTGCATCTCAGCGCCGATAAGGTCATCAAGACGATTGTTTACAGTACTGAAACCGGCGAGCTGATCGCGGTCCTGGTGCGTGGCGATCATGAAATCAACGAGCTGAAACTGCGCGCGGTGCTCGGCTGCCGCGAAGTAAATCTGGCTGACGAAACCGCGGTAGTGGCGGCTACCGGTGTGCCAACCGGCTATTTGGGGCCGATCGGAATGAAGCTGCGTATGGTTGCTGATTTGTCGGTGCACGGCATGCGTGGCGCGGCCGCCGGCGCTAACGAAGCCAACGCTCATTTCATCAGTGTCGATCAGGAGCGCGATTTCACGCCGAGTGCATTTGCCGATTTGCGTCTGGCCGTCAGCGGCGATCCCTGTCCGCGCTGCGATTCCGGCAAGCTACAGACCCACCGCGGCATCGAAGTCGGCCAAGTTTTTTATCTGGGCACTAAATATAGCGAGAAGATGGGCGCCACTTATCTAGACGCCGAGGGGCGTGAGCAAGCCATCGAGATGGGCTGTTACGGCATCGGCATCAGCCGCATGGTCGCTGCGGCTGTGGAACAGAACCACGATGCCAACGGCATTATCTGGCCATTGTCCATCGCGCCGTTTCAGGTGTTGGTGCTGCCGATCAATTACAAAGAAGAGAAGTTGCGCGGGGCCGCCGAGAAACTCTATCGCGACTTGCAGTGTGTCGACGTCGAAGTCATGCTCGACGACCGTGACGAGCGAGCTGGCGTAAAGTTCAAAGATGCCGATCTGATCGGCATTCCATTACGTGTAACCATCGGCGCCAAGGGATTGGACAAAGGGTTTATCGAGTTGCGCACCCGGAGCGATGGCAAGACTGACGAAGTGCCGCTCGGCGAGGCGGTGAAAACGATCCAGACGATCATCGCTCAGGCCGTTCGGGGCTAGGTCATGAGTTCAAAGCTCGAGCTGGTACGTAAACATGGTTCCATGCGCGAGCGATTGATCGTCGCCCTTGACTTCGACACTTTGGAACAAGCCACTGATCTAGTGCGCCAACTTTCCGGCGAAGTCGGCATGTTCAAAATCGGCAAGCAGTTGTTCACCCACGCTGGACCGCAGGCCGTTCGGCAGATCCAAGAGCTGGGCGGCGAAATCTTTCTTGACCTGAAGTTTCACGACATTCCCAATACAGTAGCCAAAGCGGCCATCGAAGCGACCCGATTAGGCGTGAAGATGTTCAACGTGCACGCTTCGGGCAGCCTCGAAATGATGCGCATGACCGTCAAAGAAGTGAAGCGGGTGTGCCGGCAACAAAAGCTGCGCAAACCGATCATGCTTGCGGTCACCGTGCTGACGAGCTTGAACCAGGACGACTTAGAGCGCGTCGGCGTCGAGCGCAAGGTTTCTGATCAGGTTGTGCGCTTGGCCCTGCTAACCAAGGAAGCCGGTATGGATGGTGTGGTGGCTTCGCCCCATGAAGTCGGCGATATCCGCGAGGCGTGCGGCCGGCGCTTTGTTATTGTCACGCCAGGAATTCGCCCCGCGGATAAAAATCGTAACGACCAGCAACGCGTCATGACACCGCAAGACGCCGTGTGCGGCGGCGTCGACTACATTGTTGTCGGTCGGCCGATCATCGAAGCAAGAGATCCAGTGTCCGCGGCGCGCGCCATCGTCGCGGATATGCAGCTTGGCGGCAGGTAACCTCGTCGCCTCGTTTGCTCGATTCCGGATGCTGATTCGCGCCAGCGCAGATCTGCCGCCTACGACTTCCAATATCGATAGAAATGATGCACCGGGCCGTGCCCCGAGCCGATGCGATAGCTGTGGCGCAACGCATCGGTAATGTAGCGCTTAGCGTTTGCAACTGCGCTTGCAATATTCTGCTTCTTTGCGAGATTCGCCGCGATAGCGGCCGAGAGAGTGCAGCCCGTGCCGTGGGTGTTAATAGTTCGAATCCGCTTCGTTTTGAGCGCGGTAAAGATCTTGCCGTCGAAAAATAGATCGATCGCGGGCCCGTTCAGATGACCGCCTTTTATGACGACAGTTTTGGCGCCCATTTTGATGATCCGCTGCGCCGCTTCTCTAATTTCTCCGGCTGTTCGAAGCTTCATACCGGTGATAACTTCTGCCTCGGGAATGTTCGGTGTTACGATGGTGGCTAACGGAATCAGTTTGCTGCGCAACACTGCGACCGCACTTTTTTGAAGCAGCAAATCGCCGGAAGTTGCGACTATGACCGGATCGACGACGACGTTTTTCAAGCGGTGTTCGGCGATTTTCCGCGCCACCAAGTCGATGATGCCAGCATTGGCGAGCATGCCGGTTTTCATCGCATGAGTGCCGATGTCGGCCAGAATCGCGTCGATCTGCGCGCCGACCAGGTTTGGATTAAGCGCCAAAACCGCGGTAACGCCTGTGGTATTCTGCGCCGTAATCGCCGTGATAGCTGACGTGCCGTAGACGCCATGGGCGGCGAAAGTTTTCAGATCGGCTTGGATGCCGGCGCCGGCACCTGAGTCGGAGCCGGCTATGGTGAGAACTTTGCGGATGGTCATAATTATTGCTCTCTCGCGGAATCACTCACTTATAAGACTGTAGCGGTTATGTAGCAATCGAAGTAAACCACTGTCTTCCCGATGGCGGCACTCGCTGGTAATGGCGAGTCGCTTGATCCGGTTCAAATGAGCGCCGGCAAAAAAATACCTCCACGATGTGGAACGCCGACTTCTAAACCGTCAATTCAACAGGCTGCGTCGATTGCTCGGGTGAAATGACAATGCTACGTAAGGAAACAAAAGCTAATTCTAGTGAGTGCACGGGACTGTTCCCAAATTGACAGTTGTGTCGAGGTCGCGGTTTTCTCGAGCTCGGACCGATGCGAACGGATAAGAGCTGACGTATAACAACTCAAACTCTGCGGACGTCGTTAACGTTCGTTAAAAGGAACCGACTGGCATGAGTACTTCGAATAGTTCGACCCTCAAAACGCTTCTCGGCGATTACCCCAACACTAAAGCACTCAAGAGCGGCGAACTTCGTTCAGCGAACGTCAGCTTCGAGTTTGCCGATGTGAAAGTGCCAAATACCGCCTTCAAGGATGTCGTGCGCCACTTGAAGTATGACGTTGCCGAGCTGGCGATCGTTACTTTCTTGCAGGCAAAGGCGCATGGTAAACCGCTGGTGTTGTTGCCCGCCGTGGTCGTCGGCGCTTTGCCCCATCCATTGCTGGTTTACAATGCCGAGCATCGCCGGATCTTGCCCGCCGATCTCAAAGGCAAACGCGTCGGCATTCGCGCTTACTCGGTAACCACGGCTGCTTGGGTTCGCGGCGTTCTACAGAACGATTACGGAGTCGATCTGGACGAAATTGAGTGGGTAACTTTCGAAGACGCCCACGTCGCCGAATATTCCGATCCGCCGACTGCAGTTCGCGCACCCGCCGGCAAGTCGATCGTGCAAATGCTCAGCGATCACGAGATAGACGCCGGCGTGGTCGGCGGTCCTGATCTCAAAGATACGCGGTTCCAGCCGGTCATCGAAAATCCCCATGACGCCGCCCAACACTGGTGCAACAAACACAAGGCGTTGCCGATCAACCACATGCTGGTGGTCAAGGAGTCCTTAGCAAATACCAACCCATTCGCGTTGCAGGAAATTTTTCGACTGCTTCGTGAAAGTAAGCTAGCGATGCCGCGGGCAGAAACTGCGCTCGATACGATTCAATTCGGGTTGGCAAACATTCGGCGCAGTCTCGAGCTGATCATTAGCTATTCGACCCAGCAAGGACTCATTCCAGAGCAGATTTCGGTGGACGATTTGTTTGACGAGGTGACAGGAAATCTCATTTGAACATGGCCAATGTCAAAAATAATCATGCCAATTACGAGCAAACCCAGGAGAACGAGAATGAAACTAATCGGACTGATTTCACCGAATTCCAGTGAAGAGACATTGGCGGATGTTTACAAGATCTTCCCGCCGGGCGTTCGCATCGAAGCGCGGACATTGAGTGTCGGCCAGTACACCGACGATGAATTTCACCGTGCCGAGTTAACTTTCCAAGGGCTGGTGCGCGATCTAGTCAAGCAGCCTTTGGATTTTTTGATGATCACTGGAGAATTGTTTCTTTCGTACAAAGGCCCGGGCTCTGATCGGGAGATCCTTCAACTGGTTAAGCAGATTACGAC
>DATLCH010000106.1:0-5858 GCA_035526465.1 Candidatus Limnocylindrales bacterium
TGGCATGGATGGGCTTTGAGGCGCGCCACGCTGTTCTCGAAGTGCTCGACAAGGCCATTGCCGATAAAAAAGCCCAGGTCAGAGTGATTGCTTACGATCTCAGTGAGCCCGACGTCGTCTCTCGGCTCGAACGGCTCGGATCGCGCCTAAAAATCCTCATCGACGACAGTGATAAGCATGGCAACGCCGGCTCGGGTGAAACCCAATCGGCGCAGCGCCTTACGATCTCGGCCGGCGCGGCCAATGTGAAGCGTCAACATATGGGGCAGTTGCAACACAACAAGACCATCGTAGTTGACGGGGCCAAGTTCAAAGCGGCGTTGTGCGGCTCGACCAATTACACCTGGCGCGGCTTTTTTGTCCAGGCGAACAACGCAATTATTTTGCGCGGTAGGAATGCGATCAAACCATTCGTTGCAGCATTCGACGACTATTGGAATCATCAAACGCCGGGTAAATTTGCCAACACCGCTTCGGCGGCCTGGACGAGTTTGGGAGTCGACGGGGTCACTGCGAAAGTCGCCTTCTCGCCGCACTCCGTGGCTAACTCTCTGCTGCAAACGATCGCCGACGATATCGCCACCAAGACCACATCGAGCTTGTTCTATTCTTTGGCCTTTTTGTACCAGACTCCCGGAGTCATGTTGGATGCAATCAAAAAAGTCTCCGCTAACGACAAGTTGTTTGTCTACGGCATCTCCGACAGAAAAGTCGGCGGCCTCGACTTGCAAAAGCCCGACGGCAACGTGGCGGCGGTGTTTCCGTCTGCCCTTAACACCAACCTGCCCGAACCGTTCAAATCCGAGCCTGTGGGGGGCAGCGGCAATCGCATGCACCACAAATTCCTGGTCGTCGATTTCAACAAACCCGGCGCGCGGGTGTATATGGGGTCGTACAACTTTTCCGGCACGGCGGACACCAAGAACGGCGAGAACCTACTGCTGATCCGCAACCGCCGCATCGCTGTGTCGTATATGATCGAAGCATTACGCCTGGTCGACCACTACCATTTTCGCGTGGCACAGCAGGAAGCGCAGCGCGCCAGGACCATGCTGCGATTGGAAAAACCGCCGCGCCTCCCAGGCGAAACGCCCTGGTGGTCCAAATATTATACCAATCCGCTAAAGATTCGTGATCGAGAGTTGTTTGGCTAGCGCCGGCCTCGTTGAAAGAGAATGCGCGTGAAGCTTTCGGGGAGATTTACATACGTCAGAATTTGACAGCAAGAATCGGAGTGCGGATCACCCGTAGCGTTGTTAATTTAGCGTTAGAAAGGGAGGAAGGACAATGAATCTTTCGAATAACAATAACCGAGGAAAATCTGTCAACCGGACCGACTCGCGTTGGCCGTTTCTCATGCGTCGCGACCGGGCGGCGGACGGAAAGTTCTTTTATTCGGTGCAAACCACCGGGGTCTACTGCCGTTCTTCGTGCGCGGCGCGGCGACCGCGGCCGGAGAACGTACAGTTCTATGCAACTTGCGCCGAGGCCGAGCAGGCAGGATTTCATCCGTGCAGGCGCTGCAAGCCAAACCAGCCATCCGAGAGTGCAGGCCATGCGGCAAAGATTACCGGGGTCTGTCGGCTCATCGAAACCTCTGAAGAGCTTCCTAGCCTCGCAGTGATGGCAAAACACGCCGGTCTTAGTCCGCATCACTTTCATCGCGTTTTTGCATCGCTCACCGGCGTCACGCCCAAAGCGTATGGCGTCGCGCATCGCGCAAAGCGGATGAGAGCGGAACTGCGACGAAGCAGTTCGGTTACCGAAGCGATCTACGGCGCCGGCTACAACTCCAGCGGTAGATTCTACGAATGCTCGGACAAGGCTCTGGGAATGAAACCAATGCAATTTCGCGCCGGCGGCGCTGACACCAACATCCGTTTCGCGGTCGGCGCGTGCTCGCTGGGAGCGGTCCTCGTTGCAGCGAGCGATCGCGGCGTGTGTGCGATTTTTTTAGGTGATGATTCGGAGGCGCTCGTGCGCGAGTTGCAAGACCGTTTCCCGCGCGCCGAGCTCATCGGCGGCAATGCCGAGTTTGAACTGTTGGTTGCTAAAGTCGTCGGCTACATCGACGATCCCGCGCTCGGTATCGATCTGCCGCTAGACATCCGTGGCACCGCGTTTCAACAGCGGGTTTGGCAAGCATTGACAAAAATACCGGCGGGCTCGACCGCAACTTACATGGAAATCGCTCAGCAAATCGGCATGCCCAAGTCTGCGCGCGCTGTGGCGCGCGCCTGCGCAACCAATCTGCTAGCGATTGCGATCCCGTGTCACCGCGTCGTTCGTACCGACGGCAGCTTGTCCGGTTATCGCTGGGGAATCGAACGCAAGCGCACGCTAATCGAGAAAGAGTCCGGGAGCCAATCGCGCGTGCCAAGGCACGCCTGAATTATTTCGCCTCTTTCGCTTTCACTATCTGCTTGAGCAGATCGAACATCGGCGTCATATCGGCGTACTTGGGATCGGAAACATCGAAATACTTCCGCCCGGGCGTCATGCGCATCGACGAATCGAGCATGTCCTTGGGAATGTCGAGGCGCCGCGAGTTGGGCGCGTCTTCGCCGTAGAGATCCGGATATTTTTGCAAAGCGAGCTGGCCGCGCCGGGAAAGAAACCAATTCACGAAAACCTTGGCTGCATTGGGGTTGGGCGCGCCCTTGATAAAACTTATCGAACCGCCGCCCGAGGTGACATTGAAGCCTTCTTTCCATTCGACTTGGTCCAGCTCGTCGACCGGCAAGCCCTGCTGCTTGGCGCGATTGGTGTCGCGGCAACCGAGGCACAGCGGGAACCGTCCCTGCGCCAGCCAGTCGGTGATTTGTCGTCGATCCCGGCCAAAAGTCGGCTGCATTTCGCTGAACAATTTTTTGAGGAACTCCGGACCGAGCTCGGGATGGTAGTAGTAGTGTTGGAGAGATGCGCCTAGGCCGGTGCCCAACGGGTCTTGAGAAACGATCTTGCCTTTCCATTTTGGCGCCACCAAATCCCAGTAGGATTTGAACTCTTTGGGGTTTACCAGGGTTGTATTGTAATAAAATCCCGAGGATGTCGGATTGGCGATATAAACCAACACATGACGCTGCTCAGGATCGGTAAAACGAATTCGTCCCTCATACCACTTGCTCTCGTCGAGCACCTCCGGCAAGACCAGAAGAGACTTGATCGAGTCCAGCGCCTTACCCTCGTAAAGGACTTCATAGTTTGTATTCGCCCCGCCGCTGAACAAGTCTGCGACCACATGGCCGGCGCGGATCTCGGTAACGATTCGAGTTCCCAGTGAGTTTCCCGCGCCGTTGACGGTAACGATTTTAATCTCGGGAAACTCTTTGCGGAATTCGTTGAGCAGCGGCTCGCTGCCATAGCGGCCGACGTAAAAATTGAGTCTTCCCTCCTTTTTTGCTGCGGCGATAGTCTGCTCCCAACTCGATTGCCATGCGGGCTTTACCTCGGCGCCGAATCCTACCGGAGTTGAAGTAAAAACGCAGAGAACAAACAGAGCGAATCGGATATGCATGATCATTTTCCTTCACGTCCCTTCATAAATTCCCGGACTAATTGAAAGATCGGTGTCATATCGGAGTGCTTCGCGTCGGAGAAGTCGAAGTAGCGCCGTCCTTCGATCAGCCGGCTGGGTGCCGGCAACATGTCCTTTGGGATGTCGATGCGCCGCGAGTTGGGCGGGTCTTCACCATAAAGGTCTTCATATTTCTGCAGGGCTAATTGGCCGCGCCGAGACAGGAACCAGTTGATGAAAACCTTGGCCGCGTTCGGATGAGGACCACCCTTGATCAAACCCAAAGAACCGCCGCCCGACGAGATATGCGCGCCTTCCTTCCAATCGACCATGTCCATGTCGTCCACCGGCAAGCCCTGCTTGTTGGCTCTCTCGGAATCGCGACAGCCCATGCATAAGGAAAACTTTCCTTGCGCCAGCCAGTCGGTCATTTGCCGGCGGTCTTTCGAATAGACCATCTGCTGCTCGACGAATAATTTGCGGAGAAATTCCGGGCCGAGATCGGGATTGTAATAGAAAAACTGCAGCGACGGTCCGATGCCGGTGCCGGTCGGCTCCTGCGAGACGAATTTACCTTTCCATTTCGGTTGGACCAAGTCCCAGTACGACTTGAATTCTTTTGGATTGACCAAGTTGGTATTGAAATAAAGACTGGCAGACGTCGGATTGGCGATGTAGATAAAAACGAATTGCTGTTCCGGATCGTTGTAACGGTGCGCGCCACCGTACCACTTGGACTCGTCGAGCACTTCCGGCAGGATTAAAGCCGACTTGATGGAATCAAGCACTTTGCCCTTGTAGAGTATCTCGAAGTTCGTCACGGCCCCGCCGCTGAACAGATCGGCGACCATGCTGCCGGAGCGCGCCTCCGCGACGATGCGCGTGCCCAGCGAATTGCCGGCGCCGTTGGTAGTCACAAATTTAATCTCGGGAAACTCCTTACGAAATTCATTGAGCAACTTCTCGCTACCGTAGCGGCCGACATAAAAGTTCAGCCGTCCTTCTTTTTTTGCCGCGGCCACAGTCTTGTCCCACTCTGCCTGCCAGAGCGCTTTGCTCTCGGCGGCTAAAGTTGATCCGACGAAGGCCGGCATTTCCAACAGCAAAATCGTAAGGGATATAAAAACGCGCGCCCGGTTGCCGATGCTGAATAATGAGAGCAGAGGGCGGGTTTCAAACCCGCCCCTATGTCGGATGTTCGCTGTGGAACTTCTCATGCCCGTAGCGTATTTGCGGCCATTTAGTTTAATTCTTACTGCTTCTTAGCGCCGAGGATTTCATCCAACAGTTTCATCGCCGGATTCAAATCTTTGGTGTCGGGATCGTCGGTATCGAAATAGGTCATTTTGTCGCGCCGCTGTTCATCCGCGGCGATATGATCCTTTGGCACGTCCAGGCGCCGTGAGTTGCGCGCATCGCCGGGCACGGAGATTAATTTTTGGAACAAGGTCTGGCCTTCGCGCGACAACAGCCAGTTAATAAATACCTTGGCAGCATTGGGATGCGGCGCGCGGTTCATCAACGCTAAGGACCCGAATGCTGACGATAGGTTCACGCCTTCTTTGAAATGGAATGGCTCAAACTGCTCCACGGGCAGCCCCTGATTTTTGGCTTTGTAAATCTGCCCGCCCTGGATCGGCAGAACTAAGCTAAATTTTCCCGAGCCGAGCCAGTCCACCGCCTGGCGCAGGTCGGCCGTCAGCGTCACATCCATTTCGCCGAACAAGCGGCGTAAATATTTGGGTCCGAGCTCGGGATGATAATAGAGAAACTGCCAGGGAATCCCCGCGCCGCGCACTTTGCGGATATCGGTCGAGATAATTTTCCCTTTGAGTTTCGGATTGAGAAAATCCCAGTAGGTCTTGTATTCCCGCGGATCGACTAGCTGGACGTTGTAGCCGGCGCCGGCACCGGCCGCAACGTTGCCTTCATAGACAATAATATATTGGCCGTCTTTATCGGCATATTTTATCTTGCCTTCCCACCACTTGGTCGCATCCAGCACTTCGGGCAGAAGCAAGGCTGGCTTGATCGGGTCGAGCATCTTGCCGACATAGAGTACTTGAAAAAGCGAATTGCCGCCGCCGTTGTAAACATCGAGGAGATATTTGCCGGCGCGTCGCTCGGCGGTGATGCGCGTCGTTAGGTCGGTGCCTGCACCAGTGATGCTGGTAATCTTGATCTTAGGATAGGTTTTTTGAAACACTCCGGAATCGATGATCGCGCCGTAACCGCCAATGGAAACCACGACTTGTCCTTCTTGTTCGGCCGCGCGCACGGTGCGATCCCATTCCGCTTGCCAAGCCGACTTCGAATCGGCGCCGTAAACCGAAGACTGAAC
>DATLCH010000161.1:0-8454 GCA_035526465.1 Candidatus Limnocylindrales bacterium
CGTCGCCATTGCCGAAGGACAGAAGAATCTGATCCGTGAACGGCATCGATGTGACGAGATCTTGAAAGCCGTCGCCATTGACGTCGGCGAGGGCAACGAATTGGGGCGCGCGGCCAACCGGGATACTTTGTGCATTCTGAAACGTTCCATTACCGCTGCCCAGCAGCGCTGAGAGAACGACATCGCCTTGATTCGCTGTTACTAGATCGCGCACTCCGTCACCATTCAAATCCGCGATCGTAACGCCAACAGGACCGCCTCCAACAAAAAATCGCTGCTGAATTTGAAACGTACCGTCACCATTGCCCAAGAGTACCGAAACATCGTCGGAAAAGTTATTCGCCACGGCAATATCTTGCAAGCCGTCGCCGTTAAGATCCGCGACGTTCACTGAGCTTGGACTACTCCCGGTAGGAAAATTTAGCTGAGCTTGGAAGGTCCCGTTGCCATTACCGATCAGCACGGAGATATTATTGGAATTGGCATTGGGGGTGACGATATCAGGAAATCCATCTCTGTTGAGATCCGCCACTGCTATCCAGTACGGAGTCAGACCAACCGAGTAACGCTGCTGCGGTTGGAAAGTACCGTTGCCGTTGCCCAATAATACCGACACATCGTTGGAGTTTTGATTTGCCACAATAATGTCGCGCCGACCATCGCCGTTCAAATCGCTAAGCGCGACGGAGTATGGAAAGTCGCCCACTGGGAAACGTTGTTGCGACTGGAAAGTGCCGTTGCCGTTACCAATTAATACCGACACGTCGTCCGTGCTGGTATTGGTCGTAACCAAATCAAGGATACCGTCACCGTTGAGGTCCGCAGCGGCTATCGCCCATGGAGAGTTCCCGGCCGGAAAGCGCTGCTCTGTCTGGAACGTGCCAGCGCCGGTGCCAAGGAATACCCAAACGTCGCTGGTGGAAATATTCGGTGCCACGATATCAAGAATGCCGTCGCCGTTCAGATCCGTGACCGCGAGATAGGCAGCTGCATCGATGCCTATAATCGGTGCTGGATAGAGGTCGGCAATCGCACTTCCGGCAATAACAATATCGCCGACGTTTGTCGTTGCACCGACTACGGGAGGCACAGACGCCGACACGCCGGTTCGGGTCGATCCGCCGATAATCGCTTGCGCCGTCGCGCTGATGTTGCCCTGGTTAGTCGGTACATTTGAAATAGTGAAGCTGCCGTCGTTTTGACTGAGGGCAGTGTACTGGACGAATACACTTACTGATGCACCGGCGATCGTTTGGCCGAGATTGCTGACGACCCGTCCAATGACAGTCGTTTTCGGCGTCGCCAAAACGGTGACCGTTCGAGTAGCCGTCGTACTCCGACCAAGATTATCGATCGCCTTCCCTAAAATTGTCAGGGACGTGATACCCAGCGGCACGTTTACAATTTTCTCATAGGGCGAGCTAAAGATTGGGTTCTGCTCGACGCCATTAACCGTCCAGACAAACTGGGCTACTTGAACGTTGTCGGTGGCGTTCGCCGATAAGTTAAGCTGGCTACCCTCCAGAACCGTTGCTCCCGCTAAAGGCGAGGTAATCACAACCATCGGCGGTGGATCGGCTAGTACCGTTATCGCTCTGGACGCGCTAGTGGTCTGACCTACACTATCCGTCGCGGTCGCCTGAATATTCAAAGACGTGATGTTGATCGGAGTTGTTATGATCGCCTGATACGGAGCCGATGTGACAACGGGACCAGGAACTCCATTCAACGTCCACGAGACTTGCGTAACCTGGACATTGTCCGCTGCCTGGGCAGTGAGCGTCACTTGGCCGTTTTCAATAGTCGAAGACCCCTCGGCTGGCGTCACGATGGCAACCGCTGGTGCGCTATCTGTAATGGTAAATGCGATGGGGATAGTGCCAAACTGAGTTTCAACAAAAATCTGCGCCACCCCGATGGGTGCGGATGGAGTTACCGACATATCCGTCGTGATCTGGTCGAGAGAGGTGCGAATGTTCGTGAATGCAATATCGCCGACGCTCGACCCAAGGTTCGCGCCAGCCAGGTTCAAACCCGTAATGGTCAACAGCAATGACGTGCCTCGAACACCAGCTGTCGACGATACGCTGATTACGCTGGCTGTCGCGGCTACACCTGTTTCCCGGGTGATTCGAAGAATATTTCCAACCGCATCGTAATGATACGTCGCCGCATCGCCACCAGCTGTGATAACACGAACTAGCCTACCAAGATCATCGTAGACGTATGTGATACTCGGTTGCTGAGCCGAGCCCTGGCGAGCGAATAATGCGATGACAATCGACACAAGGAGCAAAGATACTGAATACCTACAGGATCGGCTGTTGTCGGCATTTCGCAAGGTGTGCATACAAAGACCCTCTCAGACGATGCAATCGTTTGTATAAATTAACCTGTCACCCTATTTCAGTGACCGATTAGTTGTTCGCCGTTGTTTTTCCCCTCTGCCGCACAGGTAGCTGATCTTTGAAAAACGCTGTCGACAAAACTCACCCTAGTGCAATTCGTACTTATTTTGTGTCAAACCAACTCAAGCTCCGGTTGTTCGTTAACTGAGCTATGTGCACACTCATCGATGCGAGCGAACCTGGCGACAGTCGGATATACGCTCCGCGCCGATTTAGATCTTCTCGAAAATGAACCGGACCGAAATTTTCGCCACTGTACTGAAAATATTAGGGGTATGGCAAGGGTTGCCAAAACAGGTCATTGACGGCAATCAATGCAATCTCGCGACCCGCCATTGCAAGATAGGAAAGCCCACTTGTCGCGATACGACATTCGCAGCAGGCCTAAGTCGATTTTATGACTGGGTAGGCGGCGGATACCAGGTTTTATCTAAATGTCGGCCAAACAAATGCGGGAATTAGAAAATGGCCAGCGGGAATGAACCGGTTAGTTCACGATGATGCAGGCCAACTTGGACCACATCACTTGAGAATTTCTTTAAGCTTCGCCACCAGGCTTGGCTCCAACTGTAAGACACTGTGCACGCTCTTGGCTAGTTCTTCGCCGTTAACCGGGTTGATTTCGATATTTCCCTTCTTCGCTTCGGCGACGAAATCGCTATCGGTGAGAGTATCGGTGAAGGCTTTACGAAGCATCTGCACGCGCTCTTTGGGCGTGGTCGGCGGCAAGACGAACGGCCGCACCGAAGCGCCATGGACTTGGGCGACGGCCTGAAAAATCTTGCGCCCCTCGTCGGTTTTGATCAGATCGCCGGGCAGAGGATACTTGGTCAGCTCGGGATGAGACTTGCTGGCTAATTGGACGAGGATATTGAGCGTCCCGCCATCGAGTTCGGTGCGCCAAGTCGAGCGAGTTGACTGCCAGGAGTTGGTAATACCGAGAATCTCGCCATTGTTGAAGGCCAGGCGAATGTCGGCGGTGCCTTTGTAGCCCGCGACCAATTGGATCGGCAGTCCCATCACGTCGCGCGCCACCGCGGTGAGATCATCGGTGCCGGCCCCGAAACCGGCGCCGCCAAACTTCACCACAGTTCTCGCGGCAATCCACTGCTGTAGGCTCGTAAAGCCGGTATTCTTGTGCAGCCCCAAGATGAAGTTATCCTGCGCGGGTGCGCCGATGTATTCGAACTTGCGTGCATCGAATTCAATGCCCGGCTTACCGAGTATCTGCTGTAAGAACAAACCGCCGATGAAATGGCCGACGGTGAGACCGTCAGGCTTAGCGATGCGATAGATATGGTTCGCCGAGATCATGCTGCCGGCGCCGCTCATGTTATCGACCACGATGGTCGGATTGCCGGCGACATGCTTGCCCATGTGCCGAGCTATCAATCGCGCATAGGTGTCGTAACCGCCACCGGGCGGAAAGCCGACAATGACGCGCACCACCTTGCCGCGATAAAACTGATCCTGCGCCGCGACTGGCGCATCACTACTCAGAAATCCACCAACTAAAAACCCCACAAGAAGCAGTCTCTTGATCATTCCGCACTCTCCGCCCGCGTTCGGACCTTGAACTTTTGAACCCTTGAAACTTGAACGGCGTTTCCCATCCCTATGGCACGAGTATCTGCTTCATCCGCGCGGCGAACGCCGGCTCGATCTTGTAGAGCCCGTGAACGATGCTCTCCAATTCCTCGCCGGAAACATACTCGATGACGAAGTTGGCTTTTTTCGCCTCGGCCAACAGCTCGGCATCTTTGAGCACGTCGGCAAACGCTTTCTGCAAGATCTGCACGCGCGCCTTGGGCGTTCCCGGCGCGAGGAAATACGGCCGCGCCGAATAGGCCAGATCATAACCGCCATGCTTGATGAGCTTTTTTGCTTCCTCGGTCTTGGCATAATCCATCGCCGAAGCAACATTGGCCAGCTCCGGATGTTTCTTCGGCATGACCTGAATGATCGGATTGACCTCGCCGGACTCGATCGTCTTGCGCCAGGTGGTCTTGTAGGAGTCCCACGATAAACAACTGCCGGCGAGCTCGCCGCTCTCGGTCGCCAAACGAATATCGGAAGTGCCCTTGTAGCCGTCAATGACGCGGATCGGCAGTCCGAGAGCCGTCTGCAATAGGCGCGGCAAGTCGGAAGCGAAACCCCCGGGGCCGACGCCGCCAAAACGAACCGGCTCCTTGGCAGCAAACCAGCGCTCCATCGAGGTCACGCCGCTAGCTTTGGCGATAGCGCAGACCAAGTGATCCACTGCCGGCGCGCCGAGATACTCGAATTTGCGGCCGTCGAACTCGATCCCCTTCGCTCCCATTACCTGCTGCAAAAACAAACCGCCCGAATTATTGCCGATGGTGAGGCCGTCCGGTTTGGCCTGCTTGAACATGTAGTTGGCATGAATGATTCCGCCGGCGCCGGTCATGTTGTCAACGACCACGGTTGGGTTGCCGGGAATATATTTGCCGAGATGCCGTGCAATGGTTCGGGAGTACGTGTCATAGCCGCCGCCTGCCGAAAATGCGACGATCAGCCGCACTGTTTTACCGCGGTAAAACCCATCGTCCGTAGTCGCGGCATTAGCAAGATCCGCCAGGCCAATCCATAACAACGTGAACACCAGGAAGTTTTTGGCGATGATTCGATTAGGCATCACTCCACCACTCCCACCTCTACTCGAACTTACGATAGATCGCATCGGTTTTCGCCGCCATTATGAAATCGTTCTTGTGCAGGTTCTTGATTTTGTGCGTCCACCAGGTCACCGCCACCTTGCCCCATTCGGTGGTCAGCCGCGGGTGATGGCCCTCTTCTTCGGCAGCGGCGCCAACCGCGTCGGTAAACGCGATGGCGTCTTTAAAGTTTTTAAATTTAAACAGACGGTCGAGCTTGGGAATATTGTCTTCGTTGATGATCTGCCAGTCAGGCACCCGCGGCTGGAGCTCTTTAACTTCTTCCGCGGTGACCGACGGTGCACCGACCCGGCAGGCTACGCATTTCTGTTCAGTAAGTTCTTCCATGTTTGACTCCTTTCAACAAAACTTTTACCCAGAGAAGCAGAGAAAGCCGACAGAGTTTCAAAGCCACTCCACGTTAGGGACTTGCGGTGAACGTTTCGTTTGCTTGTTCCCAATCAAAGCTTCGGCATCACGTCGGCGGCGAAGCGTCGCATTGAGTCTTCGACATCGGCGTGGGCCATGGTGCCGATGTTGAACCAACAGAGCAATTGCGACGCGCCCGTACGGGCGCACAGCGCTTGCAGCTTCTCCAAGGCCAGGGGCGCATCGGCGATTACCGCATGCTTATCGCAAACGGTTTCGTAACCGACCATGGTGCCTGCCGCCGTGCGCAAGCGGGCCGGCAGTTCGATACCCCGGCGGTTGAGCCATTCCGTGTAATCGAGCCGCAGGTCGAGAATGGTTTTGAAGTAACTCATCACGCCAGTTTGGGCGCGCGCCCTGGCATTCTCCGTGGTCGCGGCGATATGCATGGGCACCAGCAATCCCAACGACCGGCTGTGGCGTTCATGGCCATGCTTTTTTAACCCCGTCCAATAGGCATCGGCGAACTCGTAAACTTGCTCAGGCAAGCGCGTATGGATCGGCAAGAAAATGTTCACACCCAGGCGCGCACCGACTTCGACCCCGTCGAGCGAGCTCGTCGCCATCCAGAATGGCGGCAGTGGTTTTTGCACCGGTTTGGGATTGACGATCACCTCGGGAATCTGAAAAAACTTGCCGTTGTGAATCAACTTTTCATCGCTCCAACTTTTGCGGATGACTTCCATTGCCTCCGCCATCACTTCGTGTGTCGCCTTGTGATCGGCACCGAAGCATTCATAAGCCCGGCTATGCGGATGGCCGCCGCCGCAAGCAAATTCCATGCGGCCGCCGCTGACCAGATCGAGCATCGCCGCCTGCTCGGCCAGCTGGACCGGATGATGCACCGGCAAGGTGTTGACTGCTACGCCCAAACGTAAATGTTTCGTCCGCTGGGCCACCGCGCCGAGCGCAACATAGGGTGCCGACATCAAGGAAAACCGCGGCTGGCAGTGGATCTCGGCGACCCAATAAGTGTCGTAGCCCAACTGATCGGCGAGCTCAGCCTGGTCCATGAACTCCGCCAAGCGCTCGACCGGCGACGATCCTTGAGGACATTGAATTTCGGTGAATAGACTGCATTTCACGATGATATTATTCCTTCTTGGTACGTCTAGTTGAGTGTTTGCATAGGTTTCGGATTCGTATATTCGTCCCGCCAAACCGCAACGACGCCAACTTCACAATCGCCGTCATTTCGACCGAGGGGAGAAATCTTTCTTACATTCTTCGCGTTCCTCGTGCTGCCTGAGATCGTCCGTAATCATTTCCGTTTGCGCGGGAAGCTGCCAATATCCCTCAGCGGATTCACGACTTATTTCTTTTTTCATTGGCGCTGACGACGCGCTCAGCGGCGGCGGCGAGCTGTTGGGTAATCGGCGTGTCGGTATTTAATAGCCGGGCAAGTTCGGCCACTAGCGGTATATCCTTGTTCAACACGTTGCGCCCGGAGCGCGGCAGGGGATCGCTGCCGCTCGGATCGAATGTGTTCTGCCAGCGATTCAAGACGCTGTCATGGCCGATCCGCCGCATCATTTCGAGAGCTTTAGGATACGCAATGCCGCCGGCAATACCGATCTGGATCGCTTCATGGACGATCAATGTCTCGGCGCCGCCAAGCATGTTCTTGATCAGCTTGCCGACCGCGCCGGTGCCGATCGGCCCCATATGAAAAACTTCCTGGCTCATTTTAAGCAGATGGGGCCTGGCGCGCTCGACCAGCTCGTCCGCGCCGCCGACGACGAAACTCAGTTTGCCTGCCCTTACCGTGTTCGGCACGCCGGTCATGCATGCATCGATTACGTGCACTCCTTTCGCGCGCGCTGTGGCTTCGATGTTCTTTATTGTCTGCGGCAGAATCGAGCTATGGAGCAAAACCAGCGTTCCCGGCAGCGCGGCTTCGATCACGCTGTCTGGACCGAGCATGCAATCGAGCATATCCTGATCCGTCCGCACGACCACATCGATGAGCGTCGCGCGCTTGCCGACCTCGGCGACACTAGTGGCCGCGCTAAAGCCGTGCTTGCGCGCATCCTCCAGCGCCGGTCCGAAGACGTCATAACAAACCACATTACCAACGCCTGCGAGCTTGAGACGTTCCAGGAGCGCCAATCCCATGGCGCCGGTACCGATCATACCGATTGTTTCCATAGCGCTCCTATTGCATCGCGTTACGTTCGGCGGTCGTTACGCCGGCGCAGATAGGTGCGCAAGAAATAATTTTCGAATGATCCCATGCCGTGCTCTTCTACACGTTTCTTGCCGCTCCGTTCTTGGAACTCTAGATACAGAGTTCCGCCGCCGCGACGCAAGGATACTATCGGCATGGCCCGGTTCTCGATGTAATTACCTACCGTACGCAGGGTCTGCGATAAGCGAAAATAGTCGGGGATCTGATTGGGATCTTTGCGCATGCCCTCGCCGCGGATTTGCAGCCAAAGAATACTCTTCAAGGCGTAATGAATTTCGACGTTGCGCTCGACATGGCCGGCTTTTTGACCGAGGAGCTTATCGATCCAGCGTCTCTCCAATGGCGCGGCCCGTTTGCCGCGCACGACAAATTCGCCATCCTGCCAGGCTAAGGAAAAATCCTCTACCCCGCGCTCTTCCAACGACTGTCCGATGACGCGCAAGACTTGAGAGTAGGACCAACCGTCAAACATAGACTAGGCCGACTCCAACCTTGGCAAGAAAATCACTGAACTCAAACCGCAATCCCACTCTCTTTCAGCGTCCGAGTTCACTCATAACAGCGGCACTGCCGCGCAACAGCACTTGTCACTGCGCCTAATAAAATTAAATAGCAGCTATTCTTGGGAGAGTCGATCGAAGAATTCAGTTGGGCGTTCGCCGGCGATGTCAAATTAGATAGCTAGCTTAGCTACCGTCGAAGGAGTGCAGAATTTTAACTCTCCGGCAAAAAAATGCAGTGGTTACCAACCCAA
>DATLCH010000164.1:0-3140 GCA_035526465.1 Candidatus Limnocylindrales bacterium
CGACCGCGATAACGCCGTCTGGTACGGCGGTCTGGCGCTCTATTGGGGCAAGGAAAAAGCCGCGAAGTTCATGAAAGCTTTGGCTGGCCAGCAACCGACCATGCGCAAAGGGCATACGTTGATTGCCAATCTTATGTCGAGCGGCGAGTTTCCGCTCGGACTCGTCTACGCACATCGGGTTGAGGAGATGAAATCGAAAGGAATGAACACCATCGAGTGGGTTGCGCTCGAGCCGATTGTTGCAACGCCGATTGTCATCGGCATAACGAAAAATGCGCCGAGCCCGAACGCCGCCAAGTTGTTCGTCGACTTCTTCTTGTCGAAAGAAGGTCAAGTTATCTCCCAGAAACAGCAATTCAGGGTGCCGGCAAACCCGGATATGCCTCCGGTCTCCGCCAAACTCGATCCGAAAAATCTAAAAATCGCTCTGGTCAACCGCCAGCTCGCGGATAGCTATCAAGAGTACGACAAGGAATACCAGGAGCTTTTTAAATAGCTCGCGGCAACTCTGCGAACCGGGTGAACTCTTCTAGATCGAACGCCGATTAACTTGCACTGGCGGGCGGGCGGCGATGGTGCGTTGCCTGCTCGTAAGCGTACGCGAACCTGATCATTTGCCCGTCGCTGTAAGGCCGCCCGAGAAAGCTGATTCCAGCCGGCAGCCCGTCACGCGTGAATCCCGCGGGAACGGCGATCGTCGGCACGAATATCAAAAATGTGTTTAGGTGCGGCGCGCCGCGATGGTTGACGTGAGGCGGATTGATTCCATCGCGGATCAGCGTCGGCTGGTGTTCTACGGATTTGTGAACGATGGCGTCGAGCCTGTTGTCTGCCATCACCTTTAAAACGTTGGTCATGAGCTCATCGCAGGCGATCAGATATTGAGCGTATTTTGCCGCGTCGGAATTTGTCTTCAGGCGATTCTTTGCACCGGGAAACACTTTGGCAAACTCCGGCGCCGCCATCGCCTCGGCGCGAGACTTAAACGGCGGATTGCCATTGCGACCGTAGTAGATGCTGAACGCTTCCTCTCCTGCTGTGGGATTTTCTGCGCGCTTGGCCAACAATTCGTTAAGTTTAGGAATCACGATGGGATCAACCAGTTGGGCGCCACCGGCTCTTAGCTCGCCAATCGCGCGATCGAAGACCGCACCGACTTGCTTGAAATCGTCCGAATCCGGTTCCGAATTGTAGCCCATCGGCTCGCGCAATATGCCGATGCGCGCGCCGCTCAGACCGTCCTTGTCGAGATAATTAGTGAAGCTCTCGGGAATGTGACCGAAGCCGCGCGCCGTCAACGGGTCCTCGGAGTCGTAGCCGGCGATGGCGTCGAGCAGTAACGTCAGATCTTTAACCGTGCGGGCCATGGGTCCGAGAGTGCCGGCTTTCTGCGGCCAACCGGAATAGCTTCCGGCGCGGCTGACAACTCCCGCGGTGGTACGCATTCCGACGATGGAGTTCCACGTCGACGGTCGGCGGATCGAAGCCAACCCTTCCTGCCCGACACCGAGCGCGGCGAGATTTGCCGACACGCTCGCAGCAGAACCGCCGGAGGAGCCGCCGACGGTGCGCTCCAAAGAATACGGATTCTTGGTCGATCCAAACAGCGACCCATGGGTATCGCCGCCGCCAAGCTCGCCCAGCGTCGATTTTCCCAGTATGACCGCTCCCGCGCGCCTCATTTTTTCGACGATGAAGGCGTCTTTGTCCGGATAAAAGTTTTTGAACAACACCGATCCCAAGGTTGTCGCCATCCCGCGAGCATCGATCTGGTCCTTGAGGATCACCGGGATTCCATGCAGCGGACCAATTGGACCGGACTTTCTATAAGCATCGTCCAGACGATCCGCTTCGGCGAGCGCCGTCGAACTCACGGCGAGGATCGAGTTAATCGCCGGACCGGCTTTGTCCAAAGCCTCGATGCGGTCGATATACGTTTGGACCAGCTGGCGGCACGTCAACTGGCCCGATTTATAAGCAGCGTGAATGCTATCGATGGTTGCTTCGAGAATCTGAAACGGCGCGGTTGCTTGGCCCACGGTTAGCTCCTTAGTTTCCAGAGAAATTTATCTTGCCGAAACCATATGGCAGGCCAGAAAAGATGTCTATCGCTCAAACGCCAAATTACATTGCGCTACTACCATCGCGTTTTGTCTCGAACGACGAGGACATGATCGGCAGTGCTATTTTAGCTCTCCAGTAAACATTCTTTTGGTCCAACCCAGATCACTTTTGGTTCACGGTGCTCCGCGTGATACAATATTTTTCTCTGATGGAGGTTGCCTCGTGAGTTTCACTTTGACTGATTTGTTCGCCGATTTGGATGGTTGCGCCGAAAGTCTATCGTTGGACTATCTGACCGATCGTTTGAGCAAACTCGAAATCTCCCTTGACGACGTCCGTGAGCATTTGCAGTTCGGCGCTAAGACTTACCAGCGCAACTTGATTCACCAGGGGCCTTCATATCAGGCGCTGGTCCTCTGTTGGCGTTCCGGCCAGCGCAGCCCGATTCACGACCACCGCGGCTCGATCTGCGGCGTCCGGGTCTTGGGCGGCTTGGCAATCGAGACGCTCTTCGAGCAGACCAAAGACGGCTGGATCTACGCGAGCGGATCGCACGAACTGGGCAAAAACCAAGTGTGCGGGTCGGAGGACAGCGACATCCACCAGATTTCGAACCTCTGCCCGCAGGGTGAAGATCTGGTTACTCTGCACATTTATTCACCCGCGCTTTTGGTCATGGGAACCTATTCGCTTACGGGCAACGCCCGCAAGGAATTCACCGATCCGGTTTACACATTCAGCGATGGCGCTGGAATTTGACTCGAAACGTAGCCGCCTGGGTCAACAAATACCCTCAACGAAACTTGTCCCGCTGCCCGAAACGCAGACGTATAAGTTTGAGTTCGCGCAGGTCTGTTTGACGGTGCTGTGGCATGTCTAACAATAGCGTGGATCTTAGCAGGGACAGGCCGAGCTGCCGGCCCCAAGCAAGGAGAATCGCGGTATGAAAGACGTCGAACAAGAGCTCATAGCGACTGCGCGGCCCTATTGGGAAACTGAAGCTACGATCGTTCGGCGTTTTTTCAAGAGCAAACCGACGCGGGAGGATCATATTTTTTGGCTCAAGGCGCAGCTGT
>DATLCH010000181.1:0-4711 GCA_035526465.1 Candidatus Limnocylindrales bacterium
GGCGATGCGGTTAGTATGCCCGAAAACTACCGCTGGGGTTGGAGCTACATCCCCCACTTCATCCATTCGCGGTTCTATTGCTACAGCTATGTCTTCGGCCAACTCTTGGTCCTGGCGCTCTATCGAATGTACAAAGACGAAGGCAAAAGCTTCGTCGCGAAATACATCGCGCTCCTCGAAGCCGGCGGCTCCGACTCGCCGGACGCCCTACTCAAACCACTCGGTGTGGATATTCACCAGCCTGAGTTTTGGCAGAAGGGCTTCGAGGAGATTAGCGGACTGACCGCTAAACTGAATGCGCTGATCTAATCAGCGGCAGAAACTGATTTCCTACGACAATTCGCAAGTAGGTTGTCGACCGTTCTTAATGGGCTGCCGGAAAATACTCGACTAATACTCTCCAATGGCTTTCGGTCAAGCCGCCTTGCGTCCTTTTATTTCATCCGAAAACTCGGTGGCACCACTTCGTCAATACCTTTTCCCGTCCAGTGCCACTTCGACACACTGTCCCAGACCTGTTCACCTTTGGCTTGGACCTTGTCGAGCAGTTCGCTTTCGTCGAGGCGCAGAAATTTGCCTTTGTCGACCAAGGTTTCACCGTCGACGATCACTGTGCGCACATCGCGGCTGACGGCGGTTTCCATTAACGAGCGGATGGGATCGTGCACCGCGCCAAAAGCGAGATCGCGCAAATTGACGATGGCAATATCGGCTTTGGCACCTTTCGCCAGACGGCCGATATCGTCGCGGCCGATCATCTTGGCGCCGCCGAGGGTAATCGAATTGAAGACATCGCGCGGATGGCCGGCGAGAAAACTCTTGTCGGCAACCCGCGATGAGATGGCGGCATAGCGCATATCCGAGAGAATATCTTTTGGAAAAGTATCGGTGCCGATGCCCATGTTGATACCGGCTTGGCGATAGCGGTCGAAGGACTCCATCAGAATGCCGAGCTTGAGATATTTTAACGGGCTGTAAGCCACCGACGCGCCGGAGTCGGCGATGATTTTTAGGTCGTCGCCATAGGGATAAGCGAGCCAGCTATGACCGCTGACAAAGATGCAGTGCGACAAAGATACATCCGGCGAGAGAAATCCGATTTTTTGCAAAAGCTCGATGGGCGTGCAGCGTTCACGCTGCATGACTGTGTGGAATTCGAACAAATTGATGGTCGCGTGAATCTGAATTCCGACGCCGGCATCCTTGGCAGCCTTCTTCGTCTCGGTCAATATGGCCGGCGTACAGGAATCGACATGGCCGGGAAATAACATCGCGGTCATCCGTCCGCTGCACTTGCCGTTATAGTTCTTGGCGAACTCGACAGCGGATTGGAGGCCCTTACTACCGCGCTCGTCGTTCCAATCGTATTCCAGCCGGCCCTCTTTATCGTGAAAAAAAGAGACGTTCTTGTAGCTTGGCCCGGCAACACAGCGAATGCCGACTTCATCGATCATGTCGACGTAACGCGCCGGATCGCCGCCGGCGCCGCCAATGTCGAACGTCGTTGTCACGCCGCTTTTGAGCACGTGGATTATCGAGAAGCGCTGGCCGATATCGACGTCCTTTAAATGCGCCGCGTGCGCGCCTTCGCGGGTCGGTCCGCCATGAGCAAGATAGTTAGAGGCGAAGAAATCGGTCTTGCTCGAGTCCGCGAGAATGTAGTCGCTGGCATTGATACCGGAGTGAAAATGCGTGTCGATGAAGCCCGGCGAGACCAAGCAACCCGTCGCATCGATCTCCTTATCGACTGATTGGTTATACTCGTGGCCGACGAATTCGATGCGCTTGCCGTCGTAGACAACCACACCGTCTTTGATGATCTCATGTTCTTTGCCGTCGAAGCCGACGACCCAGCCGCCTTTAATACGAGTTTTCATGGCCGCGCCTTTCAGAAAGTGGAATGCAAATCAGTCGCAGGACTAACAAAACCAAATTACTAAGACAAGGTGCGACTACGATGCAGCCGGATTATTAGACAGGAAGAGAAAATTTAATGCAGATGTCGTTTTGCGGATCGGCCGGACAGGGTCAGCTCGACGGACTTACGGGTGTCGCTCGCCACCGCGCTATGCCGGTCGGTGGGTCGGTGCTGTCGATGGTGTATACGTAACTGACTCAGCGGCCCCAGAGCTCCCGTTGAAAACCGCTGCGCTCCAAATTGTTGACAAAGCTGTTGTCGTAAATATCTTCGGCTCTGCGTTTAACCGGTGTTCCCAAAGCACGATATAGATCGAGCGAATCGTTCACAGCTTGACCAGGCACTATCATGCGCCGGTCGACAATTTCCTTGGTGTAAACATTATAGGAAACCTGCAGCGCTTCTTCGTCCTTCGTGCGCATGATTTTCGCGATGGCCGATTTGGTTTTCCCCGGATTTTTGTCGACATAATGAATGGCTTCGGCGAAGGCGGCAACCATGCGCTGAACCATTTCGGGACGGTCGCGCACCATCCGCGAGCTCGCGTGAAGGGAACTGTAAATAAACGGTATATCCATCTCAATGAGACGGTAGAGGACATGATAACCATCGTTCTTAGCACGCACGTCGATCGGCGGGGTGACGACTACACCTTGCACCAGGTTGGCGACCATAGCTTGGTAACGCTCGTTTTGACTGCCACCAATCGGGCGCATGGTCACGTCCGTAACATTGAAACGTTTAACCATGGCGCGGGATAAGCGATCGCTCAGATCTCCCGCCCGTGCCACGCCCAGCGCTTTACCCTTGAGATCCTCCATGCGGCGGATCTCTCTACGCGTTACCAAGACATACGGCAGTTTTACCAGCGGCGCGGCGACTAACTTAACGTCGACGCCGGCGGCGAGCGATGGCAAGGTCGCATCGGCAGCGCAATAGAGAAATTGGATCTCGTCGGCCATCAAAGCAGCCAGTGCCGGGCCGCTGCCGCGGATGAAGACATGCTCGATTTTGAAACCGTACTTATCAAAAAGATTGTTTTCCAAAGCCGTATAGAGATGCGCGAATCCGCCGGAGACGGCGCAGGTGGCGATGCGAATGCTCATGGGGCGCTCGCCGGGTCGAGCAAGATAGGGATTTACTTGGGCGATCGCGACGCTGCTAGAAAGAACGCTCAGCACGAGCAGCGTCCATGTCTTAATTAAGAGTTCGTGCACAGCGACATGCCGATTGAGAAGTTTGACCGAAAATCGTTGACCCATTAGTTACCTCGCGTCGCGCTTAAGCCGGTTACCCGCGCGGATATTAGACGATTCCTCCAGGCGGCTCAATGCACGGCAAGGCGAATTGCTGGCAGGGTTTCGCCGGCTCCGGCACTTTCCGGCGCAAGCTAATCCGCGCCCGGCAAGTCCGCGCCAAGTGGATCGCGAATATCTGTAGCTGCTTAATGAAACGATGGGAAAAGCTGAAACCGCTCACTTGCCCGGAGGCTGCTTGGGAGGCATGGCAACCTGAGCGGTCTCAACCCGTTGCTGGTCAGCGTTTTAAAGCGAGGAACAAACTACTCTGACCGCGCCGGACCAAAAACAACACGGATTTGGCTTTATCATTGCGGGCGATTTCCCGGTTGTACTCGGCAAGACTTTTCACTGCCTGGCGATTGATCTCCATGATAACATCACCGGCGCGCAAACCCGCGTCATCGGCGGCGCTACCGGGCTTTACTGCCGAGATAACCAGTCCATTGGCGCGCTCCAAACCGAGACTCTCGGCTAGTTGCGGTGTTAGAGGTTGGACAGTCAGTCCGAGTTCGCCCTCTTCCGTCGACGCAGCGACCTCGGCCTCCTTCATTTCGCCTACGGTGAGCGGCAAAGTTGTTTCCTTGCCGCCGCGAATCAATTTCAACTGCACCGCTGAACCTGGCGCCACCCGCGCCACCTGTTGCGGCAGGTCGGCGGAATCTTTAATTGGCTTGCGGTCGAATTCGATAATAACGTCGCCGGTCTTTACACCAGCGCGCTCGGCCGGGCCGCCCTTGACCAGATCAGCGACCAAGGCTCCACGGGCCGGGTTGATGCCAAAGGATTCAGCGATTTCCGGACTAACTCTTTGCACCGATGCGCCGATAAACCCGCGAACGACTTTGCCCTTATCGCGCAATTGCGGCAACAACTCCTTCACTGCATTCGACGGAATCGCGAAGCCGATACCGATATTGCCGCCGGACTGGCTGAAGATCGCGGAATTAATACCAACC
Organism: Candidatus Limnocylindrales bacterium; assembly: GCA_035526465.1. GTDB lineage: Bacteria > Desulfobacterota > Binatia > UBA9968 > UBA9968 > DP-20. The sequence continues at coordinate 4,176 of DATLCH010000181.1, forward strand.
ACCTCGCCGCGTAGATTGATCAGCGGCCCGCCCGAGTTGCCGGGATTTATCGAGGCGTCCGTCTGAATGAAGTTATCATATGGCCCTTGGCCGATATTACGCCCCTTAGCGCTGATGATTCCGGAAGTAACCGTGTGGTCGAGGCCGAACGGATTGCCAATCGCCATGACCCATTCGCCCACTTCGAGCAGATCGGAGTCACCCAACACTGCCGCCGGTAACTTCACGCCAGCTTCGATTTTTATCACCGCAATGTCGCTCTTTTGATCTCTGCCGATTATTTTCGCATCATAGCTCTTGCCGTCGGACAATGTGACGGAAAGTTTTTGTGCCCCGTCAACGACATGATAGTTGGTCAGAATGGTACCATCGGCATCGACGATGAACCCCGAACCGACACCGCTCTGGCGTTGCGGCCCGCGCGGCGTACGCCCGCCGAAGAATCGTTGCCAGAACTCCTCTCCGGGGTCGGTACCCCCGAACGGACCGGGCGCGCTCCGCTCGGAGGCGGCGCGCACTGTAGTGGTCGAAACATT
>DATLCH010000183.1:0-3109 GCA_035526465.1 Candidatus Limnocylindrales bacterium
CGGTGATCGGATTAGGCGTCATGATTTGATCGAGCGACTTCGCTCGCGAATTGGCATGGCGCGCTAAACTGCGCAGGATGTCTCGATCGGAAATAACCCCCACCAGCTTACCGTGAGCATCGACGACAACGCAGTGGCGAAAGTGGCGATCGTTCATCAGACGCACTGCTTCGTCGAAGCCGTGATGCGTGCTCAGCGTTGCGACTTTGCCGACCATCACGTCAGCCACTTCAGTGGGAGCGATAACTAACGACAGCTCACCGGGCTGGGAGTCTTTCGACGATTTTTGACTCAAGCTTTGAAGCATGGGCACCCTCTCAATCGAGCTTAGAAACCTGTCGGTTTACGCGAACATAAATTTAGCAATTCTCACACCAGATTCTCTGCAAGACTTGCCGAGTGGGCCGATAGACACGAGCTCTCCCGCGATTACACAAACGCTTCGAAAAAGGGAGTCGAAGGTAAACAAGTTCCATCAAAGTTCCGACCAAGTCTGTCCGAATCGTTCCAAAGATGTCAGCGCGGGATTCACAAGTAATCGACGCATAGCGAGTCCTATACTTTTGTCACTCAACTTTCTCTGGCACGGGTCCTATGTTAGAAGTTTTGTTCGAGGAAATTCTTACTGTGAGGCAGCGATGACTTTAATTCTCAATAATCGCGACGTGGGGGAGGCGCTCAATGTAGGAGACTGCCTGAAGGTCATGGAGGAATCTTACCGCGAGCAGGCCGGAAGCCGCGCGGTCAACCGGCCGACTTGCCATTCCTATCTGCCGCACTCACTGCCCAATTCGACTTACAGTTTTAAGTCTGTCGATGGTGGGGTCGGGAAATACGGGGTCCTGGCATTGCGCATCACGTCGGACGTTGTTCAGGAACAAGAGGTCCATGGCACGGTGCGCTTGGAAAAGATCCCGCTGGCGGGCACAGGACTCTTCGTCGGCCTCGTGCAACTTTACAGCTCGGAGACTGGCGAGCTGTTAGCCATCATGCCCGACGGTCTTATCCAACAGACTCGCGTCGGCGTCACCAGCGCGCTGGGGATGAAAGTCATGGCGCGCGAGAATTCGCAGATTCTCGGCCTCATCGGTTCCGGTGGCCAGGCCAAAGCGCACTACCGTTACATGACCGCGGTGCTGCCGATTAAAAAAGTAAAAGTATTCAGCCCCAATGCCGAACACCGCAACGCTTTCGTCGCCGAGATGGAAAAGGAGACCGGCGTCGCCGGAGAATCGGTGGCTAGCCCGGAAGAAGCCGTGCGCGGCTGCGATGTCATTTGCAGCGCGACCAATTCATCGCGCCCGGTGATTAAAATCGATTGGCTCGAGTCCGGCATGCACTACAACTCGATCCGCGAGTTTGAAACTGATCTGGAGGTTCTAAACCGCTGCGATCCCATCGCCATCCACACCCAGTTCGGCGGCATCCAGCATTATCAGCCGCCGGGAATAGTCGACGACATGCCCGGGGTGCGCCGGGAAAAGCCGCGCGACTGGACTAAATATCCCGAGATCTGCGATCTCATCGCCGGCAAATTGCCGAGCCGAACGTCGGACAAACAGATCTCCTTTTTCTTGAACAACGTCGGCACCGGAGTACAGTTCGCTGCCATGGGCTATTGCGCCTACAAAGCCGCTAAAGAGAACGGTATGGGACGTGAAATTCCCAGCGAATGGTTCATGCAGGATATCAAGCCGTGAGATAAGTTTTTTATCTGCCCATCATATTCTTGAGTTTATCGACCACATCCTTCGGCTGCGTCATAACGTCGGCGGCTAAGGCTTGCACTTCCTCCCCCGTGGTCGGGTCCATGTCTAAGCGCTTTCTCTTAGTCTCGGCAAGAAAGTCGGGATCCTTCATAGTTTTGGTGAAGGCGTCGCGCAGCGCTTTGACTATTTCCGCACGCATTTTTGGCGGCGCCATATACGGGCGGTGAAACTCTCCGGAGGCCAATAACGCGGTGGCTAGGCGGCGGCCGGTATCCGGCGTTTTGTATTTGTCCATCAACTCGTAAACCGTCGGCACGTTGGCGAGTTTCTCAAGCCTCACTTTTCCGCCTTGGGTCAGTTCACGTGAAAACCCATTCTTGCGCCAAGTGAGAAATGGTTCGCGCGAAAAATAAGCCTCGGTGCTTAGCGACCGGCAAACGATCTCGCCACGCTCCACTCCAAGATCGATCTCGTTGCCGCCTTGATAGCCAGCGATCACGTTGAATTTCGCGCCGACTGTTTCTTCGAGCAGCTTGGGCACGAAGTAACCCATATTACTCATACCCGTAGTGCCGCATTTCGGCGCTTCTTTAGCATTGCGCACGTCTTCGATGGACTTGAACGGCGCGTCGGCGCGCATGTACAGCACCTGCGGCGACTTGGTAGCATTGCCGATCCAGTTGAATTTGGTCCAATCGAATTTGACTTCAGCACGGCCAATCAACTGCTCGAAGTAGAGCCCGGCGTTGATCGCCCCAAGAGTCAAGCCATCAGGCTTAGCGACGTTGTAAACATAATTAGCGGCAATCATGTGGCCTGCACCCGGCATATTTTGGACTATGATATTGGGGTTGCCGGGCAAGTACTTTCCCATGAACAGGGCGATGGCGCGGGCATAAAGATCGTAGAGATCGCCGGCAACGGTGCCGACCACGATCGTCATCGTCTTGCCTTGAAAGTTTGGAGTTTGGCCATGAGACGGAAGGACACCCATCAAGTTAAATGCTAAGCAGATCACAACGAGTTTTAATCGCATCGCATCCTCCCATGGGCCAAACCGATCAAACTTTTGAAGCTTGAACCGTTGAACAATTTTTGAGCTACTCCGAGAGTATCTTCTTCACCCGCTCGATGACATCGGGTGGCTGAGTCATGATCTCGTTTACGAGTGTTTGCAATTCTTCGCCGCTCGTCGGGTCCATGTCCATCCGGCCCTTTTTGGCTTCGGCGATGAGTTCCGGGTCTTTCATTGATCGGCCATAGGCATCTCGCAGCGTTTTGACACGATCGGGTGGCGTTCCAGGTGCCACCAGCATGAAACGGCCAAATTCAGCTCCACCGAGTAAAACATTGGCAATGCGCCGGTTGGTCTCGGTGGTTTTGAATTGGTCCATGAGCTC
>DATLCH010000191.1:0-2700 GCA_035526465.1 Candidatus Limnocylindrales bacterium
TCTCTTGACCCCAGCGGTTCGGGGTCATACAAATGCGATGAGTTATTGGAATCGTTACATCGGAGGCAATCGAGCATGGATAATTCTACGACCAGCATGAAGCTTCAGCGCGCCGACAACGAGTTGGGCGCGAAGACGACCTATCAATTGTTTCTCGAACGCGAAGGCGTGCCGGCCATAGGCGGGTTTCATATCGAGGACATCAATCGAGTCGAACTTGCTTCGTGGCCCCGGGTTGGCGGACGGGGCGTGTATCTAAATCTCGAAGGATCCGAAGGCGTCAACAACTGCTACGTTTGCGAGATCGCTCCTGGCAAATCGCTCGAACCGCAGAAGCATATGTTCGAAGCATTGATCTATGTCGTAAGCGGTCATGGGGCGACAACGATTTGGCAGCAGGACGGCAAGAAGCAAACCTTCGAATGGGGCGAAGGCTCGCTGTTCTCGCCGCCGCTCAACGCCTGGTACCAGCACTTTAACGGTCAGGGCGACAGGCCAGTGCGATTGTTGGCGATGACCAACGCGCCGACGGTGCTCAACCTTTATCACAACATCGATTTCATCTTTAACTGCGATTATCGTTTCGCCGATCGTTATGCCGGGGAAGACGATTTCTTCAACGGTCAGGCGAAAGTACCCGGCGAAGGCTTTCACGATACCAACTTTATTCGCGACGTGCGCAGTTACGAATTGCCCGAGCGCAACGACCGCGGCGCCGGCGGCAAAATGCTGATGATCGAGATGTCGAACAACGTCATGTCGGCGCACATCTCGCAGTTCCCGGTTGGCACGTACAAGAAAGCGCACCGCCATGGCGCCGGCGCCCATGTGATCGTTCTAAAAGGCGAGGGCTTTTCGGTGATGTGGAAAGAAGGCGACGATATCAAACGCTACAACTGGCGAGCCGGCAGTTTGATGGTGCCGCCGGAGCGTTGGTTTCACCAACACTTTAACGTCGGCGGCGAGCCGGCGCGCTATCTGGCATTGAAGCCGTTCAGCAGCCGCAAGTTTCCCGGTTTGCGCAAGCAGTGGGGCACTTCGGAAAGCGTCAAACTTGGCGGAGATCAGATCGAGTACGACGATGAAGATCCGCGCATTCGTGCCATGTTCGACGAGGAGCTTGGCAAACGCGGTGTCATGAGCCGGATGGGAGCGGTTTATAAGGTTGCAAGCTGAGTCGAGGATTCGCTCTCATCACAAAGGGCAGCGAGTCGGCGCCAGTCGACGAACGTGCAATAGCTCCCGCAAAGACGCGTGGTCTGCGGAGGCACTGCCGAAAACCGGGACCTGCTAACTTACAGATTTGTTGGAGTAGCGGCGCAATTGGTGCGCAAGAAGAATTAGCGACGCGCCGAGCAATGTAAACGCCACCGCTTGATTGCTCAAGTATGAAATCAAGCTGGACTGGAAGAGCACGATCAACGTCGCTAGCAATAATAAAATCAAACACTGTAAGCGTGTCATATCGGCCTCCCTTAGACGTGGAATGAAACAGGCGCCGATCCTATTCAAAGTGTATCCGTGCTGTCAAGCCCCTCCAGCGTTCGTTTTCAATCGGTTCCAGCTTTCTCGGTTGATGTATTTCCCAGCACACGACCGCTCGCAGGCGAAATGATTTCTGCCAGTTAGAATCAATTATTGCCAATTAGAATTAACTGCCGGCTTTATGTCCTGCGGCTAAGTGCGATCGCCGTTAGCGGCTCTGTAAAACTTGTCCGCCCATGTTGGTGATCTTATCGACATGAATCTGCACGATGATGCCTTTGCGTTCGGGATCTTTGTCCAATTCTTCTTTGACCGTGCGCGCCATGCCTTGCTCCCAGACCGGTCCCGATTCATGCAGCTCGGCCGTGCCGTGAAAACGCCACGCTACTTTGGTCTTGGCGTCACGAAACAGCACGATGACTTTGGGATTTTCTTTCAAATTTTTCAGATGAACGCGCTTGGTGCGTTCCAAATAGGCGAGCGACTGTTTGTCGAAAATCATCATGCTGCCTTTGTAGCCGATGTCCGGTTCGCCTTCGGCGGAAACTGTGGCGAGAATACACGGACAACCGTTGGCCAAAGCCGGGTCGATCAACTCTTTCATCTGGTCGAGAATTTCGATCATGAGATACCTCCTGGAGGGCTTTTCTTATAAAACTATTGAGCGATCTGCAAACTGATCCGCGAGTATTTCCCGCAAAGACGTAAAGCTCTTACAGTTCGCGCGCGGTTCGGGTAACACGAAGTATTCATGAGCTGCAAAATATTAAATTCAGCTTCCACATGCATCATTCTTTCAATGATCATGCCGGCCCAGGTCGACACGAGGGCAGGGACGGATGGATACCGGCTTCCGCCGGAATGACAAAACCTTCATCGCTTGGAGCGTACCTAACATGTATTCTCGAAGGAGGTACGAAGGGCGCACGGAGTTTCATAGCCATCCAAAAACCGTCGGTGTCTCCGCCTTCTTGACTGTAATGGAGTTTCCATCAGTCCACCACGATCAGCTTGCCGTCTTTGTGCTCGACGGTCTTGCCGGTCATCTCCATGCCGGCCTGCGCGGCGAGGACAAAGCCGTTGCCGAGGCTATCGGGAGCGGGTAGGCGCTGGCGCGCTTCTTCCGGCGCGTCTTCGGTGGCGATCGCTTGTTTGGGGCTGAAGGCGACGACGCAGACGTTCCATTCGCGTTCTTCTTCGGCGATGAATTTGGTG
>DATLCH010000209.1:0-3743 GCA_035526465.1 Candidatus Limnocylindrales bacterium
CCATTCACCACGAGCCGCGAAGGCTTCGGCAATTTGAAATACTGAATTTGGGGTGTGTTCTTCCAAAAATGCATGCGCAGCTACGAACCGGCCGTTGCGGGGGAAAATTCTGTCATACCGGCGGGAAGCCGGTATCGCCCCTCCCTGGATGCCGGCCTACGCCGGCATGACGAGTGAAAGAAGAAGCATTTGGAAAGGTGCAAATTCATATTCTCTAAACGAGTGTCACCTCATGAATACTACGCAGTGAGTCATTTCCAAGAAATTTTCTCCGTTCAATTGACCCAAGCTGAATAGACCTGTAATCAGAGTCGAAAGTTTTACTTACAATACATAGCTAAGTTAGTTGATCGGAAAGGTTTATAATGCGTTACGGATTTCTCATCGATCAGCATCGGTGCATCGGTTGTCACGCTTGCACCGTCGCCTGTAAAGAGGAACACAATATTCCTGTGGGAGTTAATCGTACTTGGGTCAAGTACGTCGAGAAGGGGATTTATCCCGACACGCGGCGTCACTTTGCGGTGCTACGCTGTAATCACTGCGACGACGCGCCGTGCATCGAGATTTGTCCCACCGTGGCGTTGTTTCGCCGTCCCGACGGTATTGTCGATTTCGACAACGAACGCTGCATCGGCTGCAAATCCTGCATGCAGGCCTGTCCGTACGATGCCCTCTACATAGATCCCGATCGCAACACCGCGGCAAAATGTAACTTCGATGCTTCGCGTGTCGAGATGGGCTATAAGCCGGCTTGCGAAGTCGTCTGTCCGACACAGGCGATCCTCTCCGGCGATCTTGACGACGCCAACAGCACGATCAGCAAACGCATCGCCATGGAGAAAGTTAGCGTGCGCAAAGCCGAGAAGGGCACCAAGCCAAAACTCTTTTATGCAGGTGTCGATGGCGATCTGTTGAATCCGAACATGATGGAGCCGCAAGAGACTCATTTCTGGGCCGACAAGGATCCCGGCGAAGATCTCTACGCATTGCGGATGGCGACCAACGAGCGAACCACACCCGGCGCGGCACGCGAGGTCTACGATGTGCCGCACGAGACCCCTTGGGGCAAAAAAATCGCGTCCTATCTTTGGACTAAATCAATTTCCGCCGGTGTGCTTTTGTTGTCGGCGCTGTTGTTGAACATGGGCTTCGAGCAGGATGCCGGAGTATTGAGTTTGGTCAGTCCGGCGGTCTCGTTAATTTTTCTCGGCGCAACCATGGTGTTGTTGGTGCTCGATCTGAAAAAACCCAGTCGCTTCTTTTACATTCTCACCAAGCCTAACCTCAATTCCTGGCTCGTGCTGGGCGGATATGTCCTGACATTTTTCGGCATTTTCCTGTGCGTCTGGTTAGGGCTCATTCTTAGCGGCAATGGCATTCATCCCGTATTGATCTGGACGACGGCGACCTTTGCTGTTGCCTCGGCAGGCTATTCCGCTTTTCTCTTCGCCCAGGCGCGCGGCCGGGACTTTTGGCAGAGTCCATTGCTGTTCTGGCATCTGCTCATTCAAGCCGTCGCCGCCGGCGCGGCAATGTTGACTCTTATCGGCAGCGTGCTCGGTGTCACGTTGCCGCTGTTTAGCTGGCTTGGTCATTTGTTGGTGATTTCGTTGAGCTTGAGTTTGGCGATGATATTCGGCGAATTGTTCATGAAGCATGGAGCCGAAGATGCCGTGCGCGCCGGGGAGATGCTAGTGCGCGGACCGCTGAAGAAATCGTTTTGGATCTTGGTTGTAATTGTTGGAACGCTTTTGCCGATCGTCTTGGTGCTTTGGCCGATCAGTTCACTGCTTCCCAATGTCGCTGCCGCCTTGTTGGCCCTCTTCGGTCTATGGATGTACGAGCATTTGTGGGTGAGGGCCGGCCAGGCCGTGCCGTTGAGTTAATTGCCAGCAAGCCGTGATCAGTCGACGCTAAGAAATATTCGTCTCCGGCTGAGAACTGCTGGCAAACCGCTTTCGAGGAGGGATCGAAATACATGATTGAACCGCGCCTGCCGCTGAACCCCGACGCTTTGAAACTTGAGCCGAACGGCTTGGTCAACTATCCGCCCGTCGAAAAATGGGACGACTGGATGGAGTACGACACGGCGCAGTGGCCGCGCAAAGTCGAGAAGCATTGCCGGATCATTCCGACGATCTGTTTTAACTGCGAAGCCGCCTGCGGGCTGGTTGCTGTGGTCGAGAAAGACACCAACAAGATTCGCCGCTTCGAGGGAAATCCCGAACATCCCGGCAGTCGTGGCCGCAATTGCGCCAAAGGTCCGGCGACACTCAATCAAGTGACCGACCCCGAGCGCATTCGCTACCCGTTGAAGCGCGCCGGCAAGCGCGGCGAAGGGAAATGGGAGCGCGTCAGTTGGGACGAAGTGTTGGACGACATTGCCGGGCGTGTGCGCAAGGCGCTGCTGGAAGAGCGGCGCAACGAAATCATGTATCATGTCGGCCGCCCCGGCCACGAGCTGCTCTATCACCAACGCATTCTTCATTCGTGGGGTATTGACGGTCACAACAGCCACACCAACGTGTGTTCTGCCGGGGCGCGCGCCGGTTACGCCTTTTGGTCGGGCATCGACCGGCCGTCGCCTGATCATGCCAATGCGCGTTTCATTTTGCTTTTGAGCTCGCATTTGGAAACCGGCCACTATTTCAATCCGCACGCCCAGCGCATCATCGAGGCGAAAGAGGCGGGCACCAAGATCTGCGTCATCGACACGCGGCTCTCCAACACCGCATCGAAAGCCGACTACTGGATGTCCACCTGGCCGGGGAGTGAGTCCGCGGTGTTGCTGGCGATGTGCAACGTGCTTTTGCAGGAGGATCTGTTCGACCGCGAATTTCTGCGCCGCTGGGTTAACTGGGAAGAGTATCTACGCGAAGAACATCCTGACAGACAAGTAAGTTTGGCGAGCTTCGTCGCGGTGCTCAAAGAAGTTTACGCCCAGTACACCCCCGAGTTCGCCGCTAAAGAAGCCGGCGTCGAACCGGGCGTGATCGTCGATGTAGCGCACGAGATCGCCAGAGCGGGTTCGGCGTTCGCTGCCCATGTCTGGCGCAACACTGCGGCCGGCAATCTCGGCGGCTGGCAAGTCGCCCGGGCCTTGCAGTTCCTCAGCGTCTTGGTAGGCGCAGTCGGTACAGTCGGCGGTACTGCGCCCAACGCGGCGAATAAATTTATTCCCGCGCCACCGCTGATGCCGCCCCCGTCCAAGGTTTGGAACGAGCTGTTGATTCCCAAAGAATTTCCCTTGGCCTTTTTCGAGATGAGTTTCTTGTTGCCGCACTTTATCAAGGAAGGGCGCGGCAAGTTGGCGATGTACTTCACGCGAGTCTACAACCCGGTGTGGACCAATCCCGACGGCATGAGCTGGATCGAAATGCTGTCCGACGAGAGTAAAGTCGAACGCCACGCTTGTTTGACGCCGACCTGGAGCGAGACCGCGTGGTTTGCCGACTATGTGCTGCCCATGGGGCACGGCTCTGAGCGCCACGACCTGATGAGCCAGGAAACTCAGGCGGCGCGCTGGATCGGCTTTCGCCAGCCAATTCTGCGGGTTGCCTTAGAAAAGCAGGGCAAGAAATTCGCCACGACTTACGAGGCGCATGAGGCCGCCGGCATCGGTCAGGTGTGGGAAGAAGACGAATTTTGGATTGAACTATCCTGGCGCGTCGATCCGGACGGAGCCCTGGGCATTCGTAAATATTTCGAATCGCCATACGAACCCGGGAAAAAGATGACGG
>DATLCH010000213.1:0-3614 GCA_035526465.1 Candidatus Limnocylindrales bacterium
AAGCCTTTTTCGCGCAAGGTCGAGTTTCAGGATGTCAACTTCGCCTACGCGGAAACCCCGGTCCTGAAGGACATTAATCTCACTGTCGAGGCAGGCCAAATGGTTGCCTTGGTTGGGATGAGTGGCGTCGGCAAAAGCACCTTGGTCGATTTGATCCCACGATTCTATGACGTCAAATCCGGTCGAATACTAATAGACGGCGTCGATGTTCGCGATCTGTCGGTGAAATCACTGCGTGCTCAGATCGGTATCGTGACTCAGCATACGTTTCTATTTAACGATACGATCCGCAACAATATCGCATATGGCGATCCCGACCGTGACATGAACTCCATCATTGAAGCGGCCAAAGCCGCTCATGCGCATGAATTCATCGAGGCGATGCCCAATGGGTACAATTCGGAGATAGGTGAAATGGGGCTGCAGCTTTCCGGGGGCCAGCGCCAACGGTTGGCGATCGCGCGGGCGCTGCTGAAAGACGCGCCGATTCTAATCCTTGACGAAGCGACTTCGTCGTTGGATGCCGATTCCGAACGTTCGGTGCAAGATGCCTTGGAAGCGCTGATACGCACGCGCACCACCATCGTTATCGCGCATCGACTGTCGACGATCCGCAAAGCGGACCGCATTATTGTCATGGTCAACGGCTCCATCGCCGAAGAAGGCACCCATGATGAACTGCTTGCCCGCGATCGCGAATATAGCCGGCTCTACTCGCTTCAATTGCTGGATAATCGTCAAACCAACGAAGCGGAGTTGGTTCACTGAAGGCGACCGCCGCGCCATGTGGTTTGTTGGCTATAACTTGCTGCTCACCTTCGTGTTCTTACTTACCTTGCCGTTCACACCAATTCTGCGGTTGTTAGGCAAACAATTTAGCACTGGGCTGTGGCAGCGCTATGGCTTTTTTCGACAAGCAGAACTGCGCTCCGTGGCCGGCTCGAGGCCGGTTTGGATCCACGCATCGTCGGTCGGCGAAGTCCGTTCAGTGGCCCCGTTACTTCGGGAATTGCAAGCACGCCATCCGCAGCGGCGAATTTTACTTTCGACATTCACTTCAACCGGCAACGAGATCGCCAAGACATTCGCCGGAGTGCACGCTGTCATTTTCTTGCCGGCGGATTTTTTATGGAGCGTGCGGCGCGCCTTAACCCAGTGGAATCCATCGTTAATGATCTTTGTCGAGACAGAGATATGGCCTAACTTGTTGGCCGAATGTTTTCGCCGCGGCATTCCGACGGTAATGGTCAGTGGTCGCTTATCGGCACGTTCCTATCCACGCTACGCCAGATTCCGCGGGTTTTTTACCCAAGTCGTGCGTCGCTTCAACGCCATCGGTATGCAGTCCCGGGAAGACGCCGCACGAATCATCCAGCTGGGCGCCGACGCAGTTCGGGTATCGGTGGTCGGAAGTCTGAAATTATCTTCTGCAAAGCCGGAATCGACGCGTTTTACGCAAGTGCCTCGCCATGGCAAAAAGTTGCTGATCGCTGGCAGTACGCATGCGGGTGAAGAAGAGATACTGCTGTCGAGTTTCGCCCTGCTCCGGTCGAAGTTTCCCGAGCTATCCATGGTTATTGCACCGCGTCATCCGCAACGATTTGATGAGGTGGAGCTGCTCGTGCGCGGCAGTGGCTTCAGCTATTGTCGAAGGAGCCAGACCTCCGATGGCGAACTCTTTTCTCGGGATATTTTGCTGCTGGATTCTTTGGGGGAACTCGCCGAGTTATTTGCTTGTGCCGATGTTGTTTTTGTCGGCGGCAGTTTGGCCCAGATCGGCGGTCACAATATTCTCGAGCCGGCTCGTTATGGTAAAGCGATTCTTTTCGGACCGCACATGAGCAACTTGAAAGAGCTCGCCGAGGAATTTAAAACCAACCGCGCCGCCCTCGAGATTGTTGACGGCGACGATTTGTCCGCTGCGCTCGCCATATTGTTATCGGACGAAGCGAAACGGATCGCCATGGGACAGCGTGCGCTTGCTGCGTCACGAAGCGGAGATGCGGCGATCACGGATAATTACGCGCTCGCGGCCCGCTATTTATCCGATTCGCCGGCCGTAGCCCACGGTGATTAGGATTGAGGAGATTGTTTTAGCGTATCATGCCTAGTTCGGTGGTGCGGGGGGTGTGGGAGCGCAGCGGATTCCGCGGCAAGTTGCTCGCAATGCTACTATGGCCGGTGTCGTTGGGGTACGCCGGGATCGTTCATCTGCGCAATCTGTTTTTCGCTCGATCTTGGATCAATTCGGTTCGACTGCCCAGACCGGTTGTCAGCGTCGGTAATCTAACGGTTGGAGGGACGGGAAAGACGCCTACTTGCCTTTGGCTGGCCGGTGAGTTGCGCCGTCACGGCCTGAAAGTCGCAATCTTGAGCCGCGGATACCGGCGCAAGGAAACGCTACCGGTTATTTTGCAGCCGAGCAAATTGCCTGACGATATCGCTCTCAACGAAGACAACTTGGCAAAGGCCGGCGATGAACCGCTGATGATGGCGCGTTTGTATGAGCAGACGGTAGGTGTTGGAGCGGATCGTGTGCAATCCGCGCGCGAATTGCTGCGCCGGGAAAATGTCGACGCGTTTGTTCTTGATGATGGATTTCAGCACCGGCGAGTCCAACGCGATGTCGATCTCGTTCTTCTCGGCAGCGATTGTTCGGGGCGAATGTTACCGGCGGGCCCGTTCCGTGAACCGCGACGCAATTTAAAGCGAGGTCATTATTGGCTTGTCACCGGAGCGGAAGCCGAGTGGCGCCGTCATTTGCCGCCCGATAGTTCCAGCGCGGTTTTTTCCGGTTCCCTGCAGCCCTTGGATCTGATCACTTTTGACGCGAACCGTTGGAAGCGGTATCCGCTGAGTATTTTGCATCACAGCAAAATTCTGACGGTCACTGGCATCGCCAATCCGCAAAAACTCTACCAGGCTATCCACGACTGGGAAGGCCAGATTGTTCATACGTTGGAATTCGCCGATCATCATCCTTACAGTACGAGAGATTGGCAAGAGATCAGCAGGATGGCACGCCTGATCGATTTGATCATTACGACCGAGAAAGATATTCTCAAATTGATTCGTTATCCGTTTGCCCGGGATAAACTGATGGCACTGAGAGTCGGGATGAATGTAGCCGGGGGAGACCAACTAGTGGCAGCCGTCGTGGAGCGAATTCGCGCAGCGTGTAATAGTGGTACATGATTGCGGCTAATCTCCAACCCGCCGTATTCCTGGATCGCGACGGCACATTGATTCGTGACGTCGGTTACCTCACGCGAATCGAACAGATAGAAATATTGGCTGGCGTGCCGGCGGCAATCCGTGCCTTGCGCAATGCCGGGTTTGCAACCGTGGTCGTAACCAATCAGTCGGCCGTCGCGCGCGGTTGGCTTACCGAAACAGCATTGAACCATATTCATCGACTCGTCCAGGACTTGCTGGCCCAGGAAGGTGCGGAGTTGGACGCGATTTATTATTGCCCGCATCATCCGAGCGCAGGCGTCGGGGAGTATCGGGTGGTGTGCGATTGCCGCAAGCCGAAACCCGGCATGATCAATCGTGCGGTCCATGATCTGGCATTGGCACCGATGCGATCCTATGTGCTCGGCGATCAGAATGTC
>DATLCH010000218.1:0-5418 GCA_035526465.1 Candidatus Limnocylindrales bacterium
TTACAACTGTTCTTATCATCGCATGGAAGTTAAGGATCGCAACCACACTGGTTTCTTGATGACGCTGCAACATATGTGGCGAATTTTTCGCGGCTACGAAGAGGCCGGTGAAGAATGTCCGGTGGCCACCGTGATCGGCCACCATCCGGCGTATCAGATGGGCGCCTGCTACGGCGGCCGGTTCGAGATCAGCGAATACGATATTATCGGCGGCTACATGCAAGAGCCGCTGCGTCTCACGCCTTCGGAAACTTGGGGCGAACGCTTTCTCGTGCCGGCGGACGCGGAAATCGTCATCGAAGGCGCATTGCTTCCCGGCAAGCGCATGGTCGAAGGCCCGTTCGGCGAAGTGAACGGTTACATGGGCGTGCAAGGTTTTCAGCAGTCGGCCCACTATGAAGTCCGCGCGATCACTCGGCGCAAGGGAGCCATGCACACTTCCATTCTCACGCCGGAGGGGGACAAGCCATGGATGGACTTGGCGCGCGAAGGCGCATATTTGCGCCGGGCGCGCGAGGCCGTTCCCAATGTCGTCGCGGTCTGCACCAGCGGACGGCATGCTCTGCTCAATGTGTTTATCGCGATGAAGAAACTCTCTGAGGGCGACCCAGGCCGCGCCGCGGCAGCGGTATTGACCTGGGACTGGTGCAAAAACGTTTTTGTTTTTGACGAAGATATAAACGTTTACGATCCAACGGAAATCCTCTGGGCCATAGCCACTCGCGTCCAGCCGCATCTGCAAGTTTCGATCATCAAGGAAATGATGCGCGGCAGCTTGATCGATCCTTCCATGGTGAGTCCGCGCAAGACTTCGGCGATGATCGTCGATGCCACGAAACCCTTGGACCGCCCGTTCTCACCGGTTTCAAAATGTCCCGACGACGCCATGGCGCGAGTTAAATTAGAAGATTTTGTGCCGGGTGAAGTCTTGCAACATATACCTATCGACAGAACTACTTATTGGGCATAGCTTAATCGTTCAAGGTTCAAGGGTTCGAAAGTTCAGGGTCGGATCGACCCCATGCGCGCGATCCGCTAACCTTGAACCGCTCCTTCTAACTAAACCCATTCGGCGAACACGGAAGAGTAAAAACGAAAAAGGCTATGCTATTAACCTGCTAGAGGTCTTTAAGAAACAGTAGCGGCTCGGAACGTCCACGGAATATAGCGTGCTCGATGTTTTCCCAACGCGCCAGCGGCGCGCTCGCTAAAGCGAACCTAAAACCAAAAACCACATGTCGGGCATCTTTATCAGTTATCGGCGCGACGATAGCGCGCCATATGCGGGCCGGTTGTGCGACCGGTTGGGCGCGGTATTTGGCGCCGAGCAAGTGTTCATGGATGTCGACGACATTCCGCCTGGAGCCGACTTCAGCGCTCACATCGGCGCTAAGATTGGCGGCTGCGATGCATTGCTAGCGGTGATCGGTAAGCAGTGGCTCACGGCGCGTAATGCCGAGGACCAATTGCGCTTAAGCGATCCCGACGATCTGGTCAGCCGCGAAATAGCTCTGGCCTTACAGCGCGGAGTCGCCGTTATTCCTGTGTTGGTCGAAGGTGCAGGCATGCCCAAAGCCGCCGAGTTGCGCGGCGATCTAAAACCGTTGGCGCAGCGCAACGCGCTGACGCTCAGTGATCAAAATTTTCATGGCGATGTTGCGAAGTTGATCAAAGCGCTCGAATTGCTGCCGGGCTTACGCAAGCAGGTTTCCCGGACGAAGGATGATTGGAGATCCGACATGCGCCAGCGCTTGCGCCGGCGGCTGGTGTGGAAGATTCCATTAATCATCGTCCTGGTCGGCTTTGCCGTCTGGTGGCAATGGCGTCAGCAAGTGACAAACGGTCCCGCGCCGAATGTGACGATGGGCAACAGTTCAATCGCTGCAAAGCTGACCGGACGATGGCGCGGCACAGTAACCTATCCATGGGGTGCCAAGTATCAAGAGGAGTTTTTCTTTACTCCGGAGGGCAACACGCTCTTCGGTACCGCGTCTTTCATCGGTATCAAGCGCGGTATCGAAGAAGGCCGTATTGCCGGTGACATGATTACCTTTAAGGTGAGATTCGAGGAAACGTCCAGCGCTAGCACGAGAATCGGAACGAATCGCTACGAAGGCCAACTTGAGGGCGACATGCTAGTGCTAAAGTTCTTCGATGAGGCGGGCAGTCCGCCTGTAGAGATCAAATTGACTCGGGTAAGCGATGCTGCGAACCATCCATGAGTCCGCGGTCTCCCTGACGTATTCCCTTGACCGTCTCCGAACCAGCCGATATTCTCCGAAACAATTTCCATGGACCAAGAAATCATTGCAAGACTGAGAAAGCGCATCAGCGCCGCAGGTCTGGACGCCCTCATCGCCATCTCGCCGGAAAATGTTACCTACGTGTCTGGTTTCGTAGTGCCGTCGCAGTCGTTGATGAGGTGGCGTCATGCGGCTTGCGTCGTTACCGCGGACGGGAAGATCTCCATGGTCGCGATCGACATGGAGGCGACGACGGTGAAGGCCCATGCCGGCATCGACGATCTGTGCATCTATCGCGAATTTAGCGATGATCCGATGGTTAAACTGGCGGAAACTTTAAAAGCTGCAAAACTTGATCGCGCTAAAGTCGGCATCGAGATGGAGTTCTTGCCGGCTAAGGACTTCGCGACGCTTCAGAAAAATCTGTCGGATGTGAACTGGGTTGCTGCCGATGCGATCTTCAACAAGGCCCGCCAGATTAAAACGCCCGGCGAACTCGCGTTGCTGCGCTCGCTCAGCAAGCTCACCGACAATGCCATCGGCACGGCGCTGCGCTCGGCGAAAATCGGTATGAGTGAAATGGAGTTGGCAGGGACATTGCTGACGACACTATTTGCCGGCGGCGCCGAGAGCTACAAGTTGATGATTATCGCCTCGGGCGAACGGAGCGAGTTTCCCAACGTCGGCCCGAGCGAACGCAAGCTCAAACACGGCGATATCATTCGGATGGAAATATTCGGCCAGAAGCGCGGCTACCTCACCGGCGTTTGCCGCACAGCGGTGGTCGGTGAAGCGACCACCGAGCAGTACAACATTTGGTCAAATTTGATCGAATGTAAATATTTGGTCATGGACTTGATCAAACCAGGTGCGAGCTGTCCGGAGATCTATCGAAGGTTTCTTGAAAAATTCGGCCAGTTGGGTTTCGACCCGATCAGCTTTGTTGCCCATGGCATCGGGCTTCATCTTCATGAAGAGCCGTACATGGGGCGTTATGGCGATGAGATCGTTGAAGCTGGGATGGTCGGCGCGTTCGAGCCGTTGGTTTACATCCCCGGTCGCTTCGGTATGCAGAACAAAGATATGTTTTGCGTGACTGACCGAGGCTGCGAACTGCTTTCCGACGTGACGCCGACGGACACGCTGTTGAGAGTCGGTTAATAAAAACCCTCACGCTCGCCCTCTCCCATCGGATGGGCGAGGGAATGTGGAATTGTTGAAATTAGATGAAGATTACAAACATCGAAACCATTCCTATTCGCTTACCGACACGCCGGGTCCACCAGTGGGCGAGCCTGACAACGCCGATTGGCGTCTACGTGATCGTTAAACTTTACACGGATGACGGGTTGATTGGTCTCGGTGAAGCTCCGGTGCTCAAAGATTGGGGCGGTGATCATGGCAAGTATTTCGGCGAGACGCCGCAGACCACGGCCCATATCCTAGGCGACATTCTCGCGCCGGCGCTAGCAGGCCAAGACCCCGGCCGTTTTGAAACGATCCACGCGCTGATGGACAAGGCAGTGAAGGGTTATCCGTACTGTAAAGCAGCCATCGATGCGGCGCTCTACGATGTAGTTGGCAAAGCTTTGAACGTGCCGGCTTATCAATTGCTCGGCGGCTTGTTTCGCGAGCGGATTCCGATCGCCCATAGTTTGGGGTTGATGGAAATCGAAAAAGCCGTCAACGAAGCGCTCCAAGCAAAATCGGAAGGCGTGAAAACCATCAAGCTCAAAGGCGGCGTTGAGCAGAAGCGCGATGTCGAACTGGTCAGACAGATTCGTCAAGCCATCGGGTCGGAATTGAACATCTGCGTCGATGCCAATCAGGGTTATCCGACCGCAAAGGCGGCGGTGAAAATCATTAAAGCAATGGAAGAATTTAATCTGCTCTACATGGAACAGCCGGTGGAAGGGATCGATCAGATGGCGGAGGTAGCGCGCCGCGTCGATACGCCGATCATGGCCGACGAAAGCGCATGGACCGCGCAGGATGTCCTCGAGATCATTCACAAGAAAGCGGCGGACGTCATTTCGATCTATACCACTAAACCCGGCGGCATGTTCAAAGCCAAGAAAGTTGCGGCGCTGGCCGAGGCGGCAGGCATGAAGTGCAACGTCAATGGTTCGGTGGAAACCGGGGTCGGCAACGCGGCCAATATTCATCTCGCTGCTTCAACCGGCGTGGTGACCTACGGCTGTGTTGTGCCGGTGTCGACGCCCAAAGGCAAAGGCACAGGCGGCATAGCCGGCATTTACTATCACGACGATGTTATCAGGGAAGCTTTCAACTATGCCGACGGCGACGTGATCGTGTCGTCGAAACCCGGACTGGGTGTCGAACTCGACGAGGATAAAGTCAGGCATTATCGGATCGATTAGATTGATGGATTCTGTCCAGGCATGAGCAGCGCCATTCATCGCAATGCGAAAAGGGTCATCCGTCATACCGGCGGAAGCCGGTATCCATTCTTGTTGCCAACGCCCCGCCCTATCTGGATACCGGCCTTCGCCGGTATGACAAAACCGCGCGTTGGCTCGTGAACCGCAGCGAATATGACCATTGAAAAAATTGCGATCCTCGGCGCCGGCAATGGCGGTTGCGCGGCGGCGGCGGATCTCACGTTACGCGGTTTTCAAATCCGGCTGTTCTCGCGCTCGGAAAGCACCACCGTCAAACTAAGCAAAGTCGGCGAAATCGAGTTGATCGAGGATGGAGTCGGCAAGAAGGCGGCGCCGTTTTTCATCAGTCCCCATCTGCCGCCGGTGGTTCAGGGCGTCGATCTGATCGTGGTTACGACGCCGGCGGTTGGGCATGAGTACTTGGCGAAGGGGATTGCCGAGTATTTATCGGACGGCCAAAAGATTCTGCTCAATCCCGGCCATACCGGCGGCGCGCTCCACTTCGCGCACGCGTTGCGCCAGGCTGGATGCAGAGCTGATATCCAGCTTTGCGAGACGGTGACGCTGACCTACATTTGCCGGATGCCGCAATTTGGCCGGGTGGAAGTGTACCGGCGCACGACCAATTTGCGCTGCGCAGCGTTTCCCGGCAAATATACGGCAACCCTAATCCCGGAGATTCAACGCGTTTTTCCCAATGTCGTGCCGGCTGCGAACGTTATGGAAACCGGCTTCGCGAACATCAACGCGATCATGCATCCGGCGGGCATGCT
>DATLCH010000230.1:0-3280 GCA_035526465.1 Candidatus Limnocylindrales bacterium
TGTAAAAGTTGTCAGCCCTGGCACAGGTGAGTCACGGGATCTCGACCGGCGGTTTGAGAATCTAAAGCGGCCGCATGCGTGCGACCTCGGTTGTCCGTTGCGACGCCGGCGCGCTGATTTTTGGCTAGCTCGCGGCACAATAGGCCGCGCAGAAATTTTTCTGAACTGCCCAACTGATCCGAGCCATTGCCGCGCCGCGACGATTGTAACGTCGGCAATCCGCGGCGAACGAGAAACAAGGTGACGGCGATGGGCGTGAAAGAAGTGCCGAGCGATCACGATTTCTTCGATCCGGCCTACGTCAAGCACTGGACCGAGAGCATTAGCAGATATCGGCCGGAGCGAAAGCGACTGTTCGAGGTATTTGCCGCCGAAGCCGCGCGCATCAAGAACGGCGCACTATCGATCTTCGAGCTCGGCTGCGGACCGGGATTTCTCGCCGAGGCACTGCTGAACAATTGCCCGAATGCGCGCTACACGCTGGTCGACTTCTCGCCGCAGATGCTCGACCTCAGCCGGAGTCGCCTGGCAAAATTTAAAGACCGGACGGTTTTCATTCAGGCGGATTTCAAAAAAGCCGATTGGATAGTGGGGATTGGCGCGGGCTTCGATGTCGTCGTCTCACTCCAGGCCGTGCACGAGCTGCGCCACGCGACCCGCATCCCGAAGCTTTACGCTCAGCTCCACAGCCTGCTCGCTCCTGGAGGAACCATTTTGATTTGCGATCACGTCAATTCGTCCTCCAGTCATCGAGCCGCCCATTTCATGACGGTCGAAGAGCATTTGTCGACCTTCAAGAAGGCTGGTTTCATCAACGCCAGAGAAATCTGCGCCGCCGCCGACTTGAGCCTGATGGCGGCGGAGAAGCCGTAAGAAAAAGCCGAAGCGTCCGCCTGTCGCTCGAGGCAGGCTGCCGTTTGACACACGGAAAGCGCTTCTGCGAAGATCGCGCAATCTATAAGGAGGACCCGACAAATGGAGAATACCAAGACCGATCCTATTGTGATCGAGCAACCAGGGATGCGCATGACCATTGAGCACCGCAGCGGCCTCGGCGGCAACGATGAAGGATTGACGTTCGATGTCACGACAGCCGAATCAGCGGACGCGGGCAAGAGAATCCTGCGCTTCGATTGCTTCTACAAGAATCCTCACTATCACGTCGGCGCCTCGGGTGGGGAAGCCGCTGCCTACAAAATGAAAGACGAAGGCATCGACGACCCGGTCCGCTGGACACTGGAACAGCTCAAGACCCGCTTCCCCGCTATGGTCAGACAAGCTGGCTACGAAGAAATCGCCAGGACGATCGATCAGCAGGCGATTACCGATCAGCTCACACGACTGGAGCAAAAGATAATCGACAAGTACTAATCGTCCTGAACGATCGGGTCGCGTCTTGCATTGCGACAATGTGCGATTGCGAGACCCGGCCCGATCGAATGGCGCCACGATCACGCACACGAGCGTTCTTCTGGGAAAACAACACCGAGGTTCTGAGGGGTCGACCGGGATGGTGCCATATTCTCATCAGAATACGTGGCTCTGTAAGCAGACGAGACCTGAGGATGATCAATCTCGATCTATGGAAAGGAGTGACGGGGTCATGTCTTGCATTGACACATCTTTTGCTTAGTCGCGTACCGAACCGGCGCATTAGTCGGCATGTCTGAGAAACTTTCCGCGTGTTAGCTTTACGGCGTCTGATCGGACAACTCATGTGGTTCGCTTGAAAGCGCGGCAACGGCTGTCACGCATCAGTCATAGAGCTTGTTGATAAACCCGGATTGATCGAGATCCTTGACGATGCTCGAATCTACGAATGAGTTGGGATCGGCCCCTTTGGCCTTGGCATTGTCCTTGCCGAGAAACTCCAAGACAGTTTTGACGCCCGGAATGGATGGGTAGGGCACTTTGTTATAGTAGGTTGAAGCCAATAGATCGTAAGATTTTTCCAGATATTTTTCTTGCGCAGGCTCGGTGCGAAGTTTCTTCTTGAGAACTTCGAGACTCTCCTTCTTATTCCTTTTGAAATAGGCGATTCCTTCAACATATCCTTTTACAAAGCGGGTCGCGGGATCATTGTGACTTCGGAGATGACTACGCGTAACCGCTAACGCGTTTTGCAAATAGTAAATATCCATATCGACCAAATCGGCGAGGACGTTGTACCCCTTTTCCTCCGCCATGAACACCGTCGGCTCGGTAAAGACTCCGCCGTCGATTGTCCCTTTATCGAGAGCGATCAGCATTGACGGTGAAGACTCCCAGGTGACCAGTTGCACTTTATCTATGCCGATATTCCACCGCTGCAGTAATAACTGGAGAACGGTATGAGAGGCAGAGCCAAAACCAACGATCCCAATTTTTTGGCCGATAATCTCTTTGGGGTTCTTTATGGGAGGACGAGCGATCAGTTTCTGCACGCCCTTATTCAATATCGATGCGACCATGACGACATCGGCGCCGGCCAATGAAGCGCTGATTGCCGCGGCGCCGCCTGCGGTTGCAAACTGAATGTCGCCGCCGACCATCGCGCTGATGGCGCGTGCGGCGCCGCCGCCAACGTTGGTGACATTGACGTCGATCCCGTGTTTTTTGAATAAACCGCGTTCTTCGGCAACCCAAATGGCGCCGTTAACGGAACTCGTCGAACTCAGTCCGACGGTCACCCGGTCCAAAGCAAACGTGAGTTGGCAAATATCAATGACGGACAGAGGAATTAGAATTAAACCCGCTGCGAGTTTTTTAAGCGCCATGCGCCCTCCGCATCGACAGTGCCGTTATTTGCCCGGTTGCGCGGGATCGTAGCAAACGTGCGAAAACTTGAAAAGCCGCTTTAAATCGCAAAGCCACAGTGGCGTGTCGTTTCGCGAGTTGGCTCAGCACTTTTTTCACGATCTCCGTCAGGGAGCGCCAACGCCGCAATCCTATCTCCAGAAGTGTGATTCAAGTTGGATCACGGGATGTATTTTTCATCTTGCAAGAAAAGCTCTGTTGGGATTTCAGTTCCTAAGCCCAATTCCTTGCAGCGATGATAAATAAGATGGCCAACAGCGGTAAACTGCACGCCGTCGCCACGCAAGACAAGCCCTGTGATCTGGCGGTCGGAAGTGCGTCCTGGGTGGTTCCCCGCGATCACATCGCCCAACAGTATGACCTTATCCCACTTGATACGCGTCGGTTGCGTATATTGATCCTTGGACTCTTCTGGGATCGCTTCCACTCCGCCGATCGCATACCTCATCCAACGCCTGCCGTGGCGATTCATCGTCAGCACATC
>DATLCH010000231.1:0-5554 GCA_035526465.1 Candidatus Limnocylindrales bacterium
CCGTCACTTCGCTCGTGGTTTTGGTGCTGGTGCTCTGTTTGGATGGTTATCTAAGCAGTATCGAGCGCGTTACTGTGGCCAAAATAATCGGCGAGCCGTGGATCACTCTCTCCATGCTGGCAACCTGGGCGGGCATGTGGGCGCTCGCCAGCCGGCTTGTCGTCAACCGTTACAATTTTGCCGAGCATGTAACGATCGCCTGCCTCGCTTTGTTAACGATCAGCGCTCTCGGTCTGTTTGCTGAGTGGTCTGAGTTTTTCTTGCCACGGATTCCCATGCTCTGGATCGCCGGTTTATTTGGTTATGGTCTGGTGCTCGCAGGACTGGTGTACGGTCATCTGGGCGCCGCCTCGGCGTTGCGCCGCCGTTCCCGACTTTCGGCCGCGGCGGCGATTAGTCTGGTTGTCGTGGGTACCAGCGCGATTAGCGATTTCGCGGCGCGCAGTAACTTCTCGACGATCATGGAATATAGCGGCGTGTTGAAACCGATCGATGCGTCTTGGGTGCCGGTGACCTCGGTCGATGATTTCGTCGGCAGTTCGGAGAAACTGAAAAAAGAGCTGGATCGATTGACTAAGAAAGCTATAGCGCAGCAGTGAGTTCAAGGCCCGACAAGATTTGACATAAGTGAACCCATCTGGCTAGTGTACCCGGTAATTTCGTTCAGGGTTAAGCGCCTAAAAAAAATTTAAAGAATACGTTAGGACGGGATCTTATGATTTATGACGTCGAGATCAATTCCGCGGCGCATTATCCAGCGGCGGAAGTGCCGGGGCTCATCGAGTTGGCCGAGCAAGCAGGTTTCGGCGCCTTTTGGAAAGGCGAATCGAATAGCACCGATCCGTTTGTCATGCTCGCGGCAGTGGCGAGCCGGACCAAGAAGATAAAACTGGGCACGGCGATTTACCACATTTACGGCCGCAGCCCGGTAACACTTGGGATTCAATCGGCGACCCTGCAAGATTTATCCGGCGGCCGTTTGCTGCTCGGTCTTGGCGTAGCCAATAAGGCGATTGCCGGCTGGCATGGGGGCGTCTTCGACCGGCCGCTCAAACGAGCGCGTGAATATATTGAAGTGACGCGGAAAGTCGCAGCCGGTGAGCGCGTCGAATACGAGGGCGAGATTTACAATACGGGCAAGCGCTTTCAACTCTCCTGGAAGCCGAGTTTTCCCAATGTGCCGGTTTATCTCGCCGGCTTAGGCCCGCAGATGACCAAGCTCGTCGGCAAGATCGCCGATGGCGTGGTGATCAACATGGCGACGCCAGCCAAGGTGCGTGAGATCGCCGCGCGGGTGCGCGAGGGCGCCGTCGAAGCCGGCCGTGATCCGAGCAAGATCGAAATCATCGCCAAGTCGCGCGTCTCGCTCAATGCCGATAAGAATGCCGCACGCGCCAAGCTGCGCCAGGTGCTGACCTTCTACAATATCGCCGATCATTACAGCGACATGCTGCGTGGCATGGGTTTCGACAAGGAAGTAAGCGCGATTCACGACGCGTTTCAAAAGGGCGGCTTCAAAGCCGCCATGGGCGCGCTCACCGACGAGTACATGGACAAGTTGCCGGTCGTGCCGACCAGCGATGTGCGCGAGATCAAAGAAAAGATGAAAGCGTTCGAAGAGGCCGGCGTCACCCGGATGGTCATTCCCTACGTGCCGGTGACCGAACCGGTGGTCGACGATGCCCGGCGCTTTTTTGAGGCATGGGGAAATAGCGCCTAGCGGCGCTGTTCAACGTTCAAGGGACTGGCCGGCGCCCTGAACTTTGAACTTTTGAACCTTGAACTTTGAACGAATAATTCTACGGAGGAAAAATTTCTATGTGTGATTTTGCTGCGGACGGGAAGGCTGCCGAAGAACTGATGCTCGGGCGGACGTTGACGGTATCGCGCGCGCGAGCTTAATGCCAAGGATTACTTTTATCAGATGCTCTAGGACAACCCGGAGATGCTGAAGATCTATCCGGGTATCGAGAATGAGCTGCTCGACGGCGCCATCGATGTGCTTACAGAGCGGTTAGATAATGTCCCTTTCGGAATGGGGGGAAATCCCGCTTTCAGGCGAGGAAAGGATTTGCCATGCCGGCGAAGGCCGGCATCCATGCTTCGGTTTCGTTAGTAGGCCACGAAAACCTGGATTCCGGCCTACGCCGGAATGACGGAAGGAAGAGTCGACTTCTAGTTGGAGACGTGAGTCGTTCAGTTCTTCTTGTAAACGCTCTGGATATACCCGGAACTTTCGAGCTTGCTCAGGAAGGAATTATCGATGGTATTTTCGACGCGCACATCGCCCATTTTCGGATTGATTTGCAGCAACAGCTTGTGCAGCCGCCGCATGCCCTCAACGTTAGTATGCGGCACCCGCTCATAGAAATTTATCACCGCCTGATAAGATTCTTCCGCGTCGGCCGGGCTTAAGCGCAGATTCGATGCCAGCAGGCGGGTGACCATCTCCCTGTTGGCGGGATCGACGGTAACGGCGATCGCTTCAATCATGGTTTTCAAGTAGGCATCGATCACCTGGGGCTTGGCCGCCGCGATGCGCCGCGTGGTGGTCAGCATACTTTGGGGCAGTGTGACGCCGGTGGTTTTGAAGTTGTAAAGCACGGTGTAGCCCTTGTTGCCGTAGAGGTCTCCGACCGCGCCTCTCAGACCGGTGGCATCCACCCCGTTGGTTTCCAACGCCAAGCGCCGGTTCATTTCAGTTCCAGGAATAGTTAAATAGGCGATTCGCGCTTGCGTGGCATCGACGCCGAGGCCCTGCAGCGCTAGCATCGTCACCAGATGCGACGTCGAGCCGGGACCGCTGATGGCGATGCGCTTGCCGCGCAAATCTTCCTTGGATTTTATTTCCGGTCTGGCGATCAGACGATAGTCAAGCTTCTGTGACAGGTTGGCGATGCCGACGGCGTCGGCACCGCCGCTGGCGGCGTTGATCACGTGGCCCGGGCCGACAATGGCGGCATCGATTTCGCCCGCTAGCAACGCGGCAATCGCCAACGGGTTACGCGGCATGAGAATATACTGCATATCCAAGCCGTGCTTCTTGAACAAACCCCGTTCCCGCGCAACCCAAAGAGCCGTCATGCTTTCGCTGGTAACGCTGCCCGCCAAGTAACTCCGCGTCTGCGCCGTCAAGCGGGTTGGCAGCTGCGTGCACGTGAGAGCGAAAATGATGAAAATTGCCGACCGGATCGTCCGGCCGGCGATTCTCGCCGCGCAAGTTTTCACCGTCGTTGCTTAGCTTGGGTTTTTCTCGCCAACCGGTTGTACATCGAGAAAACCATGCTCGGAGATGTCGAAATAGTTGCCGTCGGGATCCGATCCGCGGGTCTCCGCATACGGTCTTCCATTGGGCCGCGGCTTAGGCAATTTGTTTGGATTGACCTTCTTCATTTTTTCTACAATGGCCTCACCGTTTTCGACCTCGAAGCCAAAGTGATAAAGGCCGTTGGGCGAATTTTGATCTTTGTTCGAGATGATCGCTAGGTTGAAATAACCATCGGAAAGGAAGATGGTTCCGCCTTCCTCTTTACTCTTGTGGATCACCTTCATGTCGAAGACGTCGACATAAAACGACGCCAACTTGCCGGTGTCTTCGGTGCGAATACCTAGATGCCGAAGTTTTCCCATGGTGCCCTCCTTGTGATCAAGTAAACGTTGATCTTGGTCGCCCAGTTAACGTGAGCGAACGCTATAAGATCGTTCGTTGCCTTGTCAAGGCGATATCGTCGATGTGACTTTGGCGTGCAGAATGCACACCACTTTCATGGCTACTGGCAAACGACAGGGAAAGAAAATGAATCGAGGGCAGCGCTAAAGAATACAATCCGCGGAAGCGCTTCCTATGTGCCACGCTGAAGGCTACTTTTTGACTCCGTAGCCGCGCTTCTCGGCGTCGGCGATACACTGTTGCTGCTGATGATTAACCGATATTGCGCCGAAAAAGCCGGAGCCGGCGGTTTCGCAGACGGCCTCCTCGCCGCGGCTGTTGATCATCACGGTCCGTTCGGTAGCGCAGCCGGATATCACGCAAAGAGCGCCACAAAAGATCAATCGAGCAAGCATGTTTTTAGTATAGCGCTAAGCGGATTGTCGGCAATGGGTTCTTTTTTGACGCAAGGTCCGGGAGAGCAAAGAACGGAACGCGCTGACGCACCCGACTGCAACAAGTAGAAGGCGGCCAATATTTATCGTTTGGCGAGAACGTCCTTGATAAATTTCCACTCTGCGACCCTGGATTCGGGGACTTCGTCTTTAACTTTGAGCTGTTCCCGCGCCAGGCGAATCTCGTTGTCCAAACTGTTCTTCGCGACCAACCCGTCCTCGTTGAGAGATTTCAGCGCGAACAGGTAGATTTTCTCGACGTAGTCGCCGCTGATTTTAAGGTAATCGCGCATAATCGCCATGGTCTCGGGCTTGTTGATTTTCATGAAGCGCACGCCTTTCAGCGTTGCCCGGACGACACGGGTGATTTGCTCGGGATTGCGCTGAATTTTATCGTTACTGACGGCGAAGCCGCCGAGGCGGAGGTTTACGACGTCGCCGAGATAGAGCAGATTGTTATAGCCGAGCTTTTCGGTGCGCTGGATGTATGCCACGTCGAGCGGCGTAGCATCGACGATACCGGCCGCCAACGCCGCTAGGCGATCGCCCGAGCCGCCGAGGGCGAGCACGATAATGTCTTTGTCTGGATTCATGCCGGCGCCGGCAAGAGCCTCGCGAAGCATCACATGGGGAATCGAGCCAAAGCCGCTGACGGCGACGCGCTTGTCCTTGAGATCGGTGAGCCGCTTTATATTGGCGCGGGCGATCAACATGTGCAGCGGTCTGTCGAACCAGCCCATCACCGATTTGAGCGGCATGCCCTGGACGCTCGCGCCCAAGATAAGCCCGGTGATGGTGGAATAGTCCAACTCGCCGGCGAGCAACGCCGGGACGTGCAGCGGCGACCGCACGACGATCTTGCGCACATCGAGCCCTTCTTCCTGGTAAAAGCCCTTGCGCTTGGAAATTTCCGTCGGCAGCTCGTAAAGCCCGACAGTGGAAATGCCGATGTTGACGACCTCGGCGTGGGCGGTGCTAAAGGCGCCGGTGACGGTCAGCGCGAGAGCAAAGAACGCGGACAAGAGTATGTTTTTCATTTCTTAGTTTTTCCGCTGAAATGTTGTCGACTGCAGTTTATTCGCGGGTCGTTCCAATGTGCGCGACCTATTCTCGACTCGTTAATTATTCACCGAGACGTCGCGCAACTCGCCAGTCGCGCACGACACCGCAATAACGGATAAACATCTGGCAATTGGGCCATCACGGACTGTGCCGTCTCTGCTTTGGATTATCGCAGCGCCGTCGGATCATTAAACAACTCTCCTAGCGCCATCTTTCTGCCGATGAGCCCTTGCTCGTGAGAGTACTGCATCAATGTCTCGAGGTTCTTGCGATTGGCCTCGCCGAGGCCGTAGATCCATGGGTCGCTGCCGAAGATTTCTTCCTGCTCCTCGAGAAAAGAGCGGAACCACGCCAACGGAACGATGCGCGGGTTCTCCATACGTTTGTA
>DATLCH010000240.1:0-7269 GCA_035526465.1 Candidatus Limnocylindrales bacterium
TCGCCGCCGGGCCAGTAAACCACATCCGATTTCATGCGGATGGCGAACACACCGATCTTGCGGCTAGCACCTTCCATGGTGCCCCAGCGCCAGTAGCCATCGGGCCGTTCACAGGGCATCCATAAGTCCAAGCGCGGACGGTAGACAGCGTCGCCGATCATTAGATCGTCATAACCGTCTTCGAGCGCAGCGAGACAATCTTTCATCGAAAACAGTTTTTCAACTTGCTGATTATTGATCAGTAACATTAACCCTCCGCATTGACGACGTTGTCGGAACAAAACTCGACGCTCTAATTCTATACGCTGCAGTACCGCCGACATTCAAGTCATTGCGATCACGCAAGCTAATCCCTGCAGGAGCACAGAGTCATTGCTACAAATTTGCCCAGCCGTCGTGTAAGTTGTCACGCTGCCCATGACTACCCACACCGAAATCGGCAGAATTTGGCAGGTTTGAAGAATCGGATCTGACGAATCCCCAGTTGCGGGCCAGAACCAGCGTGGCACCGATGTTGCTCGCTCACAGAACCCCGGTCCAATCCAACTTTTTTAATGAGCACGATGCACAACTTTCTATCGCTCCTTGTATTCTCTGCTTCACTTCAGCTGAGCCAGATCGTATTCGCTGGGGGCATGGCGCAAAACCGGGTGCCGAGCGACGAACAACCAAGCGATGCCACCGGCCTGCACCAGCGCGCGCTGGGGTTTTTTAAACAAAACGATCACGAGAGTGCTTTAGAAGATCTCCACACGGCGATTCGAGTCAATCCTCACTATACACCCGCCTATTTTCTGCGCGGCCAGATCTTCGCCAAGAAAAAACAGTTCGCGGCGGCGATTACTGACTTTACTAGCGTGATTGCTCAGGACGCATCCGGCGCCACTGCTTTTCACCAGCGCGCGCTTGTGCGCCAGGCAAGTCGCGACCATCGTCAGGCACTCGAAGACTTCGATAGGGCGCTTGCGCTCGAACCGCATAATGCTCTGATCTTGCGTGATCGCGCCATCGCCCAGCGCGACGCCGGCAACTACGATCAAGCCGTGGACGACTACGAAGAGGCGACGCGCATGGGGTTTAGTGCCGTCGATCCTCATCCGCTTGCCGAACTGCTATTTTTCCAAGGCCGTTTTCACCAAAGCGCCCAAACGCTGCAGCAAGTGGTCCGCACCAGGCCCGACAACCGTCACGCTTTCCTCTGGCGTTATCTCGCCCTAGGTAAAGCCAACGACGAGCGTGGCGCAGCACGCGAACTCAGCGAGCATGCAGCACGGACTTCGCCAGATAAGCAATGGCCTGCCGCGGTGTTGGATTTCTATCTTGGCAGGATCGACGAAGGATCGCTTTACGTCGCCGCCGAAGCAGCTGACGATCTGCTGAAAACAGAGCAGCAGTGCCAAGCCAATTTTTATATCGCTGAAGCCAAACTTCTCAAAGGCGCCAAAGAGGATGCCCTTTCCCGGCTGCAAACAGCCAAGAGTCAATGTTCGACCAACAGTCCGTTTTTTCATGGCGCCAATGCCGAATTGAAACGGTTCGGTCAGTAGGCCTTATACCTTCCCATTAACAATCGTCGTGCGGCTCTACTGCGGTGGCGGTTGTCATCCAAAGCTCCTCCTGGTTCGTGTCTGACACTCGGATTTCTAAATGGCCGCGCTCACTCCGGTTCAATACGCGGACGACGATTTTGAGTTTGACAAGCCCATCCGGTTGTCGCAAAGATAGGCCGAAATTTGGCCGAGAGGAGACTAACTTGAAGATTCTTCGTTTTAACGACGACCAGATCGGCGTCATCAAGAACGACAACATGGTCGTGGATGTCAGCAGCACCATCAGTGCGCGCAAAGCCAAAGGGCCGCAGCGGGTCATGGAAGAGATCATTGAAGGCTGGCGGAAATATCGAAAACGGTTTGAAAAAGTTGTCGCTGAGCAGGACGGAGTGCCGCTCGCAAGCGTGCAATTGCGCAGTCCCCTAGCGCGGCCAGGCAAATGCATCGCCGCCTTCAGCAACTACATCGACCGGCCAGAGCGCACTGCCGATAATTTTCCCAATGAATACTTTTATAAATCTCCGGACCTAGTTGGCCCCGACGGCGAAGTCGAGCTGCGTGACATTCCTTCTTGCGTGGTTTATCAACCGGAGGCCGAGTTTGCCTTTGTCATGGGTAAAACCGCCAAGGACGTGCCTGAGAAAAAAGCTCTCGATTACGTGTTCGGCTATGTGCCGATGTTCGACATATCGACGCGCGGCATGGTGCGGCGTACGCAGTTTGTTGGCAAAGGCCAAGGCTCCCATGGCTGCTGCGGCCCATGGATAATCACCAAGGACGAAATCCCCGATCCGCACAATGTCAACGTCAAATCTTGGACCAATGGCGAGCCTCGGCAAAACTACAACACCAGCGCCATGGCTCATAAGATTCCCAACCAGATCGCCTGGCTTACCAAACTGCTCACGCTCAGCCCCGGCGATGTCGTCCTCACCGGAACGTTTCACGAAGGTCTCGCGCCTGTTAACTCGGGCGACACCATCGAAATCGAGTTCGCTGACATGGGGCGCGCCAAGTTCAAAGTCGTCGGCAACAGTCCGCGCAAAGACGTGCCCTGGTTGCCCGGCAAAAATCAGCCGACCCCACCTCCCGGCGGCGGCATGCACATCGTCTAGAGAAAAGAAGGAGTGATGGAGTAGTCGACTGGTGGGTTTCCGACAACCATTATTCCATCACTCCAATACTCCATAAATTACTCCATCAATCATTCCAATTGCCTGCCGCGCTGCCACGGCAGCAGCAACCGCTGCAAAAAGTTGAACAGCTGATTGAGCGTGTAGCCGAGTAACGCCAGGGCGAGCATGCCGGCGTACATCTGGGCGACCTTGAAGCGGCGTTGCGAATCGAGGACGAAGTAGCCGATACCGTCTGTGCTACCGACCATCTCCGAGATCACCACGAGAATCAGCATGATCGGCAAACTTACTCGCAGCCCGGTCGTTATCTGCGGCGAGCACGCAGGTAAAATCACTTGCCAAATAATTTTACCGCGCGACAGGCCAAAGCTTCGCGCGGTGTTTAGCAGCACCCAGTCGACTCCGCGCACACCGTCTATGGTGTTGAGCAGAATCGGCCAGGCGCACGAGAAAAAAATCACGAAGACCTTCATCTCGTCGCCCAAGCCGAAAAACAAGAGCGCCACCGGAATCATGACCGGCGGCGGCACTGGCCGAAGCATCTCGACGATGACTTCGAAGAACCGGTAAACCGTCGGCGACAGTCCCATGAAAATTCCCAATGGAATAAACACTGCGGCGGCGAGTAGATAGCCCGCCAACGCTCGCTTCATGCTGACCAGGATCTGCAGGGGGATCTGCCCCGACCACAGCAGATCGAAAAATATTCCGAGTATTTTCGACGGCGGCGGAATGATCAGCGCGTTTATCAATTGCGCCTGAGCAAGCAACTCCCAGAGCGCGAGAAGCGCGAGTAGAAACGCGATGCCGTTAAACCGTCCCAGCCGCATCACGCCGCCTGCCGCGCCATCATGCCGTGACGCCACTTCATCGCGTAAGTTTCGGCCAGCAGGAACAGTCCATTGAGCGCATAGCCCAACAAAGCGACGACGACTATGCCAGCGTACATATTGGCACTATTCATCGCTCGCTCTTCATCGAGGATGAAAAAGCCCAGACCTTTACTTCCGGCGATCATCTCGGCCGTGGTGACGAGGATCAGCGCGATCGACAGACCGATACGCAGTCCGGTGACGATATAGGGCGACGCGCCGGGTAGAATGATTTCCCAGAGGATGCGCCAGCGGCTAAGACCGAAGGTGCGGCCGGTATCGATCAGCGTGTGGTCGATGTTACGCACGCCATCGATGGTATTGATGAGAATTGGCCAGACGCTGGCGTAGATCGTGACGCTGACGATCATGGCGTCGCCGATGCCGAGCAAGAGAATCGCCACCGGAATAATCGCCACCGACGGCATCGGCCGCAACAATTCGATCAACGTCGCCAGCAAGCTATGAAACGCACGAAAATAACCGAGCAGCGCGCCCAATGACACCGCCAACACTGCGGAAAGCAAATAACCTTCGGCAAAGCGGCCTAGGGTGACCAGCCCATGTTGAGTAATCGAACCGGCAGCAAGCGCACGGCCGAGGGCGCCTAGAATCCGACTCACTGGCGGTAAATAGAGTTCGAGCTTAGGGGTTGCGCGCGCGACTAGTTCCCAGACGAGAAGCAACGAAACGAAGCTTGACCAGCCCAGCCAGTTAACACGCTGCAAAAGATTCACGATATTCCTTGATTGCCGATCTGGCGGTAAATATCGTTGCGTAGCTCCATGAAGCGCGCTTCGGCGCGGGTTGTTACTTGATGGCGCGGCCGGGAAAATTCGATTTTTAGTTCTTGCATGATCTGCGACGGCCGTCGGCTCAATATCCAGATGCGGTCGGAAAGATAGATCGCTTCTTCGATATCGTGGGTGATGAAGACGATGGTGGTTTTGAGTTCCGCCCAGAGGCGCAGCAGGGTGTCTTCGAGTTCGAGCCGTGTCAAAGCATCGAGCGAGCCGAACGGCTCATCCATCAACAACACTTCGGGCTCATAGGCGAGTGCCCGGGCGATCGCCACACGCTGCTGCATGCCGCCGGAGAGCTCCCAGGGATAGTGGCGTTCAAACCCTTTCAAGCCGACCAGATCGATCAGCTTGCGAGCTTCGTTCTCAGCTGCCGCCGACCGATCGCCGCGCGCTTCCAAACCGAATCGCACATTACCAAGCACCGACCGCCAACCGAACAGCGATTTATTGTACTCCTGAAACAGCAACACCAAGTTGCGCGGCGGGCCGTGAACTTCGCGGCCATTGACCACAACCCGGCCGGAACTCGGCGCCATCAGCCCGGCAATAGACATCAACAGCGTTGTCTTACCGCAGCCCGACGGACCGACGAAAGAAACGAACTCGCCGCTCTCGACCTGGCAGGTGATGTTACCGATCGCCAACGTAGATTCGCCGCCGGCCTGCCGGTAGCTTTTCGAAAGGGATTGAACGTCGAGAATAGGCACTGGAAGAGATTTGGGATGCTTTTAGTTGCGCATTTACCAGTAGCTATTTTCGCGAACCCAACACTCCTTTATTCCAGTCCGATCCTCATGCTTTCGTTGCGAGATCGCTCAGCACGTCCTTAGCTTTGAGCGGCTTGGAAATCATCTTGTATTTGTAGGTCAGATCCATGGTGACCTGGAGATCTTTTTCGGCAATCGTTTTGTCGAATTGCGGCAAGCCGATCTTGCCGGCGAAGTCGGGGTTGAGGCCGGCCCATTTGATCATCGCCGCGCGGGCGCCGTCTTTATCGGTATTAACGGCATCGACGCCGCGATTCATCGCACGCACGAAGCCCTGCGCCACCGCGCGATTTTTTTGGATCCATTTATCTGAAGCGAACCAAGTGGCGATCAGAAAGCGCGGCAGCACGTCGCCCCAAGGATTGGCCAAAACGCGCGTTTCAGGACGGCGCGCCGCCACCGCGGCGAACGGCTCCTGCACGCTGATGGCGTCAACTTTGCCGGCAACCAGGGAAGGCTCCATTTGCGGGAAAGGAATCTCGACGAACTTGACCTTGCTCGAATTGCCGCCGTTCTTGTCAACCCAGGCGAGCGCCATCAAATGGACGATATTGTTGAGCGTGTTAACCGCGACGGTCTTGCCTTCAAGGTCCTTGGCACTTCTGATCGGCGAATCCTTGCCGACAATAATTGCGTGGGTTTCATTGCTGCCGCGCACATTGGTCGCGCCGCCGGCGATGAACTTGAAGTCGAAGCCCTCGACATGAGCCTGATAGAGCGAGATCACGTTAGTCCAGCCGAATTGCAGATCGCCCGAAGTCACCCCCTGGACAATCACTGCGCCGCCGGCCATCGGTACGGTCTCTAATTCGATGCCTTCGGCTTTAAAAAAGCCTTTTTCCATCGCCATGAACATCGGCGTGGTATCGACGATCTTCATGTAACCCAACTTCCCCTTGACCTGCGCCCAGGCGAAATCCGGCGCCAGAGACAAACCGGCAATACCAACGGTGATTTTGGTAAGGAAGTTACGACGTGAGACTTTCATGCAGCGGCTCCTTGTCGACATGGTAAGATCGGTGACAGCACATCGATGAATTCTTATTACAACCGCAAAAATAATTAAAGGAGCTGGATCGACCCGACAGTCACGTTAGAGACTTGGGCAGCTCACTCGAGGCTCAGACGATTGGCGCGAAAGGCGAGCTTTCAGCCGCCGCTTGAGATCATCGACAATTCCCGATTCGCCCGCGGCGATGTCGACGAGTTCATCCGGGTCGCGTTGCAAATCGTAGAGTAACGCTTCAGGGCTCTGGCAAGGAGCGATCAACTTGTATTTATCCCACCATATGGCGATTTTAGTCGGCAAATGATGAACCACGCCATCGTAGGAATATTTGTAGTTGATTGCTATGGTTTCCGCCTTTACGGGTGAAGCGCCAAACTTGAGCGGCTGCCCTTCCATCCAATCCGGCCTGGGAATCCCCACAGCATCAAGAATCGTCGGTGCGAGATCGAGAGACTGGGTCAGGCCGCTTACCCGCTCGCCATTTTTCTGTCCAGGGTAGCGAATTAGCAGCGGCGCCCAAGTAGAACTTTCGTAGAGTTCATCCCCATGCAAAAAAAAGCCGCGTTCAAATGATTCTCCGTGATCACTGGTTAGAATCACCATAGAGTTTTCGACTTTGGACGTTTCTTCTAAAAATTTTCCGAGTTCGGCGTCCAATGTTTTAATAGTTCTCTCATAGGAGTCGCGATAAGTGTCGACCAGCGGCTGAAGCTCGGAGCGGTATGGCGCGGAAACTGAGAGCTGCGAGCGAGCTACATTGCCCCCGGGAACTCGCCGCGAGCCTTCACGAATCTGATAAGGCCAATGAGGTTCCTGGATATGAACAAACAAAAAAAACGGCGGCGCTAAGCGCCCCATCATATGCTTCACGGCCGCAACCGTGTCCTCGACGTTGCCATCGAGTGAAGCGTGTTTCGGAAAAGGGAGAAAAGGTAACATTCGCGAAATATCCTGATACATCCCTCCACTAAAACGGGTCGGATAGACTCCGAGCCGCTGCAACCACGAGAACAAGTGAAATCCATAGGCCATGTTTTCAGTGAGGTGCAATCCCACTCTCAAGCCCTGCAAGGCATCAGAGGCATCGCCATTACTCGTCACTGCACCGATCGAGTAACCGTGAACGCTTAAA
>DATLCH010000243.1:0-6895 GCA_035526465.1 Candidatus Limnocylindrales bacterium
ATTCCTTTTGGTAACGCACCTGGGCTTCCGCCTTTTCCTCGGCGATCTTCGCTTCGGCGGTAAACATGCCGTAAATAAAACCGATCGCGCCCATTCCGACACTAGCTGGCCCGCCGAACGGGCCGCCGAAGATTCCGCCGAGAAAGGCGGCTTTTTGGGCACTCTCTACGGCGTGAGACCAGCGTCGATCTTTATCGATTTGCGCTTGTTGTGGGGTGGCACTGCCACCGGTATTTTGCACGGAACCGGGAGGAAACTGAGTAACCGCAGGCTCGCATCCTTGAGCGATTATGCCCCACAGTATAAATGCAGTGAGCCTTTTCATGAAACTATTCCAACGTCAGCAATCCTACTGATTTCGCCACCCCTGAGCAAGTCAGATATCGAGTATAAGCTACGCGGGTGGTACGGCAATAGCCATAGCCTGGTACTCTTCCGTTACACTGCCGAACGGGGGCGAGACTCGCGGTGCGTCTCCGTCGCTCACCGCCTCCTGACCGACGACCTGGCCGCCTTTGAAAACATAGCGGGCGGTTATCTTACCTTGACCGTTTTGATCTTCCAGCTGTTCGACGCGCTCACCATTGATAAAATTTACCCAGACATCGACGCGCCGGTCGCCATTGGTATCGGCGTCCTGAGCGCGAATTTGGCCCTTTTCGTAGAGAATCCGCAGATCGAAAAAGCCATCGCCGTTGGTATCACGCTCCTCGCGCGTCAATTCGTTATTTTCAAAATAGTACACGGTGTCCCATTTACCGCTTGCTTTGCTGTCGCGTAGTCGCTTGACAATTTTTCCCTGAACGAAAGACTCGATCATGTCCATGCGGCCGCGTTTGCCAGTATCTTCTTCGCGGCGCAAGACCTGCTCGCCGTCAAAATGCACGATGCGGCTAATTTTACCGTCGCCGCGCAAGTCTTCTTCCTGCCTGACCAAGCGGCCAGACTGATAGTATCCCCATAGGTCAATTCTGCCGTTGAATTTACGATCGAACTCCTTGCGCGCGAGCTGGCCATTTACATAATAAGAAAAACTGTCAGGCTTGCCGTCGCCATTGGTGTCTTCATCAACTCGGTTGATTTGGCCGTCGCGCAAATGGACCGTTCGATCGGTTTTGCCGCTGGACTTGGTATCCTCCTCGCTGCGCACCGCCTGGCCGTTCTGATAATAAACCCAAACTGTCGGCTTACCCGAACGGCCGGGATCCTGGCCGCGCCGCTCGATTTCCCCATTCGAGTTGTAGAAAAACCAGGTGTCGATCTGACCATCGTTCTTACTGGCGATCTCTTGGCGAACCAGTCGGCCCGCTTCATAGACAACGAAGGTATCGGGCTTGCCGTCGAAGTTAACATCCTGCTCTACCCGTTCGACCCGGCCTTGCGCGTTGTAGTAGGTCCAACGATCCATTTTACCATCGCCATTGGTGTCCTGTTCCTGGCGGACGACGCTGCCGCGTTCGTCGTAAAAAAAACTGGCGATAGGGTGCTGGGCGTAAGTGGGTGACGATGACTGAAGCAGCAATACTGTGATCAGAAATAGGATCATCGTGGCGGCCATGTCAAAGTACCGCGTTGCCGGAGACTAACGATCAGGAGGGTCAAGCTACGCCAGGGGTTTAGCGATGTCAATTGACGCATCTTGCTGCGGAGTCGTGCAAACTATAACTTTTTGATCGGGCCATATCTGCGATGCCGTAGCGCGCTCGAGGGCCTTACCTTGATAATTTAGCGACGTCAGGTAAATTCAACCAAAGCTAAACTGACCATCGAACTCCCCCGGTCTTTTTGTGCCACCAACATCACCTAAAATTTCCGATCAGGCTCGCCTGCCTAGCCGGCAAGATCCGTCGGATCGC
The DNA here is from genome assembly GCA_035526465.1 of Candidatus Limnocylindrales bacterium. Classification (GTDB taxonomy): domain Bacteria; phylum Desulfobacterota; class Binatia; order UBA9968; family UBA9968; genus DP-20. The sequence continues at coordinate 1,857 of DATLCH010000243.1, forward strand.
TGGTTTCCGTTCTTCTTGTTCGCGTTTGTATTGTTGCTACTTTTTTATCGGCTCGGCGATGCCGCTCTGTTCGAACCGGACGAAGGTCGGAATGCCGAAAAAGCACGTGAGATTCTGTTGTTGAACGACTGGATCACGCCCCACGAAAATTTCCACGCGGTACTCGATAAGCCAATGTTTTTTTATTGGTTGATCGCGCTGTCATATAAATTGTTCGGCGTGTCCGAATGGGCAGCCAGACTACCGTCGGCGCTTGCCGCCTTCAGCTGTGTCCTCGTAGTCTACTTATTTGTGCGCCGCTGGTGGGGTGAGTGGGAAGCTCGTTGGAGCGTGTTGGCACTGATCACCACCGCGGGAGTTTTTGTCTTTTCGCGCATCGTAATTTTCGACATGACTTTAACCGCTGGGATCACTTTGGCGTTGTCGGCTTTTTACCAAACCGCCCGCGCACCCGAGTCCAAGGCGAGTTGGGGCGTGTGCGCAATTTTATATCTCGCTCTGGCCGCCGCAACGCTCACCAAAGGGCTTGTCGGTCTGGTCGTGCCAGGCATGGTCTTTTTCTTTTATTTACTGCTGAGCAAAAGCTGGTCCGTCCTCCGGAGGATTCGCTTGATACCTGGAACAGCGTTGTTCCTGTTGGTCGTCGCACCATGGTATATCCTAGCCGAAATACATAATCCCGGTTATCTACGCTACTATCTTTGGGAAGAGCATTTTGGTCGATTTGCTACGACGAAATTTGACCGTTTCAGTCCTTGGTACTTTTATCTTTACGTAGTGCCGCTTGGTTTGCTTCCTTGGACGTTTTTGTTGCCGGCTGCAATTAAGAATTATTGGCGCCGCAAACTCGACGATCGAACGCTCTGGTTGATTCTGTGGGCGGGTTTGCCGATTTTGTTTTTCTCGTTTTCCAAGGCCAAATTGCCGCATTACATTTTGCCGAGTTTACCGGCATTAGCGATCCTAGTCGGCGTCGCGCTGCCGCGGGCATTGTGCGAATCGCAAGATCGCTGCCGCTTCGGCTTCGCCGCAGGTTGGCTAGTTTTGAGTTCTGCGTTCCTCTATTCGGCCGCCGGCGTGATTCGTCCGGAGATATTGCCGGAGATCGCGCGAGGCCGCTTCGATAGTATTGTCACCTTGTTTTGGATCAGTTCGGCTATCTCGCTCGTTTTAGCCTATCTCGCCGGCAAACGCAGGATCTGGACGAAGGTCAGCCCTAAATATATTTTTTTCGCTCAGGCTGCAGGCATGTTGATTTTTGTGATTACGCTCAGCGAAATGATGGTGCTGATATCTCCGGCGAGATCGGCCAAGGAAATTGCCCGCAAGGCGCTGCCGTTCCTATCTCCAACGACGCAGGTAGTTTCGTATGACACCTACGCGGAAGCGCTGCCATTCTATCTAAAAGCCGAGAAGCCGCTCTGGGTGGTAACTCACAATCATAAAAAGCGTACATTTCTCGGCAATTTTTACGCAATTACGGGGCAGCCCGAACCAATCACTCGCTGGGGTAAAGCTTTGTTAGACTTTGACGAGTTTAGCGCTATCTGGCAAAGCTCCGATATTCCGTTGCTGATTCTTGTGAAAGAAAAAAATCTGCGCGGATTGGAACGGCGCGTCGGCACGGCTCTCAACAGAGTCGCGGAGGACGACGAGTATCTGATCCTTAAAAGACCCTAATAACTATTACGAGATCTTTTCTCGTCGCGTGCAGCGCAGTCAGCCTTCACAATTAGTCCAATAGTGGAAAAGAGTTGCATGAACAATTTCGTCATTGCCGCGGTATTGGGGGTAGTTGAGGGACTTACCGAGTTTTTACCCGTATCTTCCACAGGCCATCTAATCATCGCAGGCCATCTGCTTGGTTTCGTTGGCGAGAAAGCTGCAAGCTTTGAGGTGGCGATTCAGTTGGGCGCTATCTTATCGGTGGTTTGGCTCTATTGGCGCAGGTTTGTTGCATTGCTGCCGGGTATGGCGCAATGGCCGTTGGCGGCTGAGTCGACCTTAATTGGCTGGCCGGGCCTCCAGCGCATCGCTTTGGCGACCGTGCCCGCTTTAACCGTGGGCTACCTGGCGCGTCATGTCATCAAAGCTCAACTTTTCAATCCCGAAGCGGTGACACTGGCGTTGGCGACTGGCGGCGTCGCGATTCTTCTAGTCGAGCGTTTAACCGCGCGCCGATACGCTACTCCAGTGGACGCGGTGACTCTCGGGCAGGCTCTAGGCGTCGGACTATTTCAAATCTTGGCCCTCTGGCCGGGTACGTCGCGGGCGGCAGCAACCATAATAGGCGGAATGATTCTTGGACTTGAGCGCAAGGCGGCGGCGGAGTTTTCGTTTCTGATCGCCGTCCCCGTATTGTTCGTCGCTTCAGGGTATGAGCTTCTTAAGATGCGCGATCAAATTGTTGCCGACGATGCAATTAGCCTGACAATCGGATTCGTGATTTCGTTCGTCGTCGCATTGCTAGCGATTAAAGTATTCGTTAGCTACTTGAGCCGTGGCAAGTTGGCGCCGTTTGCCTGGTACCGGATCGTTGTTGCGCCGATATTCTATTTTCTCACCAGGGGTGCGGCTTTGTGAATACGCTGCTTATTTCAGCCGAAGTGCTAAAGCATCATCGCCACCTTTAATCGTGATCGTGACGATGCTTGATCCAGTTAAAAATTTGATTGCGATATATATAACCGACGACTATTGCGACCAAGGTCACTGCCATGAAGATAGCGAAAGAGTGGTACTGCTGATTTCTAATCGTCGCGCCTTGCATCGTGAGAAGATAAGTCCCGGGGATGCGGCCGATAACCGACACCAATAAGAAAGTAGTTACGCTCATACGGCTCAAACCGAGCACGTAACAAAGATAATCCTTAGGAAAACCGGGAAACAGGAACAGCACGAAGCAGATGACCACGCCGGTTTTGGTGGTGAGGAAATTGAATTTTTCGAGAACGTCGCGCTTGATGAATCGTTCAACAAACGGTCGCCCGAGTATACTTGCCAGCTCGAATGCCACCCAGGATCCGATTGACAGGCCAATGGTGGATAGAATGAAGCCAATGGTCTCACCATAGACAAAGCCACCGGCCACTCCGGTGAGCTCGCCAGGAAAGGGAGCGGCGATCACTTGAAGAATTTGCAGTAGGACAAAAACCGCCGGCGAATAAGGGCCTAATGTTTGGAGAAACTTTCCCAGCTTATCGCTGCTGGAATAAATGCCCTCGAAGTCGTCGAGTTCGGCGCCCGGAGGCGCGAAGGCGCTAAATGGTCGCGGAATGTAACGGCTGAAAAAAAACAGCAGCAATATGAGACTGATGAAGATGGCTCCGCGGATGGCGAGCCGACGGCGCTGATCGCTCACCCGGCGCTTTATAGCAACTATTAATTCTAAAGACGAGAGCCACGCCCGCGACTTACACTGCGCTATCGGAGTCATTGCCTTGCTTGGTTGAGTCAGGGTTGCTACAAAACACAGTTGAAGTTCTGAAAATTTCACATTCATGTTTGCCGATTTGAAATGCGGTACTCTAGCTGAACTGGAATCGGGCCGCAGTTGGAGCAGCCAGGAGGTCGCTGTTCGCGTAGCCAGCCGTGCCGACGTCATGCGTTCACATGGATTGGGCCGCGGCGATCGCTTGTTTATCCTCTATGGCAATAAACTCGAATTCTTTGTCGACCTTCTGGCGGCATGGCATGCTGGTGCGGGCGTGGTGCCGGTGGACAATCGCTTAACGCCTTTCGAGGTGGAAAACTTAGCACGGGCGGTCACTCCAAAAATCGCTCTAGTCGATGCCACGGTGCCGTCCGGACTAGGAGACGCACTTGCGGCGATGGGAGTTAAAGTTCTCAGTTCCGCTGAACCAACGGAGACGATTCCAGCGGTGTTAGCCCATAGCCTAGGGTGCGCCGCACGGCTTGACGACGAGGCTTTGATCCTGTTTACCTCTGGCACTACCGGCGTGCCCAAAGGTGTGGTTCATACGCATCGGTCATTGCGCGCGCGCTGGTTCAGTCTCCGCCAGAGCTTAGGTATCGAGTGTTTTCAGCGCACGCTTTGCCTTTTGCCGACCCATTTCGGTCACGGCTTGATCTGCAACAGCTTGTTCCCATGGCTTTTCGGTCAAGATCTCGTCATAGCTTCGCCATTCAGTCCGTACCTGTTGTTACGTCTCGGGCCGATCATCGATGAGCATAACATCACATTTATGTCCTCTGTGCCGTCGATGTGGGGCTTGAGTTTAAAAGGTAGCAAGCCGCCGCTTGGTAAATCGCTCCGGCGCATTCACTGCGGTTCTGCGCCGCTATCGGCGCATCAGTGGCGGCAAATTCGAGAGTGGTCGGGAATTCGTGCGGTTTACAACGCCTATGGTATCACCGAAACCGCCAGTTGGGTGGCTGGCACGAGCATAGAAAACTTCGAGCCGGAAGATGGGCTGGTCGGTGAACCCTGGGGCGCGGCGATCAAGATTCTAAAGAGTCCCGAACGTCAGGCGCCGTTTGCCGATGCGAACGAGTGTAAAGTTAGCGAGACTGGATACGTCTGGATCAATACGCCGGCCTTGATGCAAGGCTATTTCGGCCAGCCCGAGCTCACCGATCAGGTGATTTCCGGCGGCTGGTTCGCGACAGGTGATATCGGATTGGTCGATGACCGGGGCAGATTTTATCTAAAAGGGCGTGAGCGAGATGAAATTAATAAGGGTGGAGCCAAAGTTTATCCGACTGATGTCGATGCGGTCGTCGAAAGATTCGAGCATGCCATCGCTGTATGTACTTTTGCGATCGCTGATCCCGCCTATGGTCAAAATGTCGGTATGGCGGTGGTGTTGAGCCGCCACGATGACGCTACTCTACGTCAGCTTCATGCATGGCTCAAAGAACATTTAGCAGAATTCAAAATACCCCAGCGCTGGTACGTCGTAGACGAGCTGCCACTAAATTCGCGGGGAAAGGTGAGCCGCAACACGGTGCAGGAGCTTTGCGCGCTTCTAAAGCCCGTGGATTTGGTTGGATTGTTGCGGCGCGTCTCATGAGCCGAA